>JAOTSD010000009.1 GCA_030247555.1 Siculibacillus sp.
GACCAGGGCAACGCCTGGAAGTTGGTGCCCAAGGGTACCTGCGCCACCATGAAGCTCCCCGGGGATCGGAGCGGATCGCTCTCCGCCCCGACCCGCGACCTGCCCAAGGGCTGACCCGCAGACCGCCGCCTCGACGAGAGGCGGCGGTCCGCCCCCTCCCCCCGAGACCATCGGAGCCCCCCATGCCCGACGTCCGTCCCCCCGCGAAGAGCCGGCCGGTTCCGGCGCTTCCCGCCGCCTGCGGCGTCGGCTTCAAGCCGCAGCATTTCGAGGCGATCCTCGCCGATGCGGCGGGCGTCGCCTTCTTCGAGGTCCATGCGGAGAACTATTTCGGCGCGGGCGGCCCGCCGCACAGACGGCTCACGGCGCTGCGCGAACGCTTCCCCCTGTCGATCCACGGCGTCGGCCTGTCGATCGGTGGCGCCGGGCCGCTCGACCGCGACCACCTCGTCCGCCTCGCGGCGCTGGTGGCGCGCTACGAACCGGAAGCGGTCTCCGAGCATCTCGCCTGGTCGAGCCACGGCGGCTTCGGCTTCCCCGACCTGTTGCCCCTGCCGCTGACCGAGGAGACGCTGGGACGCGTCGTCGAACACGTCGACGAAACGCAGGCGGTGCTCGGACGAGAGATCCTGCTCGAGAACCCGTCGACCTATTTCCGCTTCGCCGAGAGCACCGTCCCGGAGGTCGAGTTCCTCGCCGAAGTGGCGCGCCGAACCGGGTGCGGCCTGCTCCTCGACGTCGCCAACGTCGACGTCTCGGCCACCAACCACGGGTTCGATCCGCGCGCCTACCTGGCGGCCTTCCCGATCGAGCGGGTCAGCGAGATCCATCTCGCCGGACGCTTCGAGACGGTCGACGACGCCGGCCTGCCGTTCTTCGTCGACAGCCACGACGGCCCGGTCGCCGATCCGGTGTGGACGCTCTACCGGGAGACGATCGCCCGCATCGGCCCCGTGCCGACCCTGATCGAGCGCGACGACGCGATCCCGGCCTGGGAGGTGCTCGCCGCCGAGGCGGGCCGGGCCGAGGCCGTTCTCGCGACCGCCCGGGCGCGACGCGGAGGCGAGCGCGATGCGGCCTGACCCGTTCCCCGACCACGGCGCCCGTCAGGCGGCCTTCGCCGCCGCCCTTCTCGACGCCGGCGCGCCGGTGCCCGACGGGCTCCTCGCCCCCGGCGGCGGACCGGTCGGTCGACGCTTCGCCGTGCACCGCGCCACCACGACGCTCGGCTCGATCGCGGCGCTCGCCACTCGCCATCCGGTGCTCGAGCGCCTGCTCGGGAGCGAGACCTTCGCCGACCTCGCCCGCGCCTTCCTGCGGACGAACCGACCGCGCACGGCGCTGCTCCTCGACTGGGGCGGCGGGTTGCCGGATTTCGTCGCCACCCATCCCGATCTCGCGGACTGGCCCTGGCTCGCCGACGTCGCCCGGCTCGAGGTCGCCTGGAACGAGGCCCACCACGCCGCCGAAGCGGAGCCGATCGAGCTCGCCGAGCTCGTCGCCGCCGATCCCGAGCGGGTGGCGCGCTCCCGCCTCGTTCTCCACCCGAGCCTGCGCCTCCTCGCCTCGCCCTGGCCGGTCGCCGGCATCTGGGCGGCGAACGGCGAGATCGAGGCGGTCGAAGCGCGGGCCGAACACATGGTGGTCGTCCGTCCGCACGCCGACGTGCTGGTTCATCCGACCGACACCGCCGGCTTCGCCTTCGCGACCGCCCTGTCAGCGGGCGGGACCATCCTCGCCGCCGCCTCGGCCGCGGCGGCGATCGATCCGGATTTCGACACCGGCGCCCATCTGGTCGGCCTCGTCCGCCTCGGCGCCGTCGTCGCCCTCGAACCCGTCGAAGAGAAGGACGCCGACGCATGACCATCGACGAGATCTCCCCCGCCCCCACCCGCGCGGACGCGTTGATCCGCCTCCTCGCACTTCCGCAGAGGTTGGTCGCCCGGCTCGGCGAGAGCGCCCGCGACGTCGCGCTCCTGACGACGCGCGTCGCGCTGGCGGTTCCCTTCTTTCTCTCCGGCTCGACCAAATGGGACGGGTTCGGCCGACTCTCGGACGGGGCGATCTTCCTCTTCACCGAGGAGTTCCGTCTGCACGTCTTCGGCCAGGAGATCGCCTATCCGTTCCCGACGCTGATGGCGGCGCTGGCGGGGACGGCGGAGATCGTCCTGCCGATCCTGCTCGTCGTCGGCCTCGCCACCCGTTGGGCGGCCCTCGGCCTTCTGATCATGACCGGCGTCATCCAAATCACCATCCCCGACGGATGGGCGAACTTCCATCTGCCCTGGGCGGCGATGGCGGCGATGCTGGTGGTGTTCGGCGGCGGGCGGGCGGCGGTGGACGTCGTCTTCGTCGGCGTCCGAACCCGCAACTGATCCGGCGAAACGCGGCGACCGGAAGACCGACGGGCCGCGGCGCGGAGCCTTCGGCGGCGTGGGGAGTATCGCCTCGCGCCTCAGCGCATCGAAGGGTCGGATCCCGACGTCTCGGCGGTCGTCCGGATCGCCATCAACTGTGCGAGTTCACGCTTGCGGGCTTCGACCAGAGAGGCGGCCAGACGCCGGAGTTCGGGATTGTGGCCGTCGCGGCTCTCTTCCTCGGCGAGGGCCATGGTGTCGAGGTAGCGCTCGATCAACGCATCGACGAAGCGTCGGTCGAGTTCCATCGCCTTCGTGACGGCGGTGGCACCCGGTCGAGCACCGCCGTCGATGTAACCCAGGCGTTGGGCGTATCCGATTCCCACGAAGATCACGACGGCGCCGGTCAGAACGGCCGGGAAGATCCTGGTCCAACGCATCGGGTGCTCCCTCATCCGCCCGCGGGTGGAGGGAGACTATGCTGCGGCGGTTCTCGCGAGGCAAGCCGGAGGGTGGCGGGCGGGCACTTCAAGCGGCGCCGCGGCCGTGGATGCGTTCGCGCTTGCGGATCCGTGCGACGTCGAGGAGCATCTGGGCCGCCCATCGGTGGACGTTGCGCTGTCGCACCACCTCGCGCATCAGGACGAGGCGGTCGCGCTGTTCGTCCTCGGGCATGGTCAGCGCCGCGGCGAGAGCCGCGGCCATGGCGCAGGTGTCGTAGGGGTTGACGATCAACGCCTCCGAGAGTTCGCGCGATGCGCCGGCGAAGCTCGACAGGACGAGGACACCGCGCTCGTCGTCACGGGCGGCGACGAACTCCTTGGCGACGAGATTCATGCCGTCGTGCAGGCTCGACACGACGCAGACGTCGGCGGCGCGGAAGAGTTCGTAGACCTCGCTCTGGTCGTGGTGGCGGATCACCAGCCGGATCGGCTGCCAAGTCCCGGTGCCGTGACGGGCGTTGATCTCGGCGGCGAGGCGGATCGCTTCCGCCTGGAGCGAGCGATAGGCTTCCAGCGTCGAGCGCGACGGCGCCGCGGCCTGGACGAAGACGACCTTCTCCCTCCAGTCGGGGTGACGAACGAGCAGTTCGTCGACCGCCGCCATGCGGTCGAGGATGCCCTTGGTGTAGTCGAAACGCTCGATGCCGACGGCGAGCCGGATCCGCTGGGGAAGGCCGAGGCGCGCGCGGACCGCCTCGCGGCACTCGGCGATCGACCGCTGGGCGGCGAGCGCGGCGGGCGGCCATTCGATCGAGATCGGATAGGGGCGGATCAACGTGTCGTGCCCGGCCAGGGTCACCGAGTCGTGCTCGCGATCGATGCGGCTCTCGATGAAGCGGTCGGTCGCCTCGATGAAGTTGTTGCAGTGCTGGCGGGTGTGGAAGCCGAGGATCGAGGACCCCAACAGGCCGTCGATGATCTCCTCGCGCCAGGGACAGATGCCGAAGGTCTCGGCGTTGGGCCAGGGGATGTGCCAGAAGGTGACGATCGTCGCCTTGGGCAGACGCCGGCGGATCATCCGCGGCAGAAGCGCGAAGTGGTAATCTTGGACCAGCACGATCGGATCGTCGCGCCCGGCCTCCGCCACCACCATCTCGGCGAAGCGCTCGTTCACGGCACGGTAGCGCTCGAAGTCGCGGGCCCGGAAGGCCGGCCGCACGAAGGCGATGTGGCAGAGCGGCCAGAGGCCCTCGTTGGCGAAGCCGTAGTAGTAGCCCTCGACCTCGTCGTCATCGAGCCAGACGCGACGCAACGTGTAGTCCGGCGCGGCGGGGGGAACGCGCAACCGGTCGGTCTCATCGACGGTCTCACGGTCGGCCGACCCGCTGCCGTGGGCGATCCAGGTCCCGCCGCAGGTGCGCATCACCGGCTCGAGCGCGGCGACGAGGCCGCTGGCGGGCAGCTTGAGTTCGATCTCGCCGGCCTCGGTACGATCGTGGATGTAGGGCTCGCGGTTGGAGACCACCAGCACCTCGACCCCCGGCAGTTCCTCGGTGAGGAGACGGCGCAGGGTGTCGGGAGACCAGTCGACGTGGATGCCGTCGGCCGCCTTCTTCTCCGTCCGCAGTTCGCGTACCAACGCCCGGAATTCGCGGGAGAACGGCGAGACCGGCCTTCCGCCGGCCACCGGCGGCGCGGCGAGATCGACGCGGGTCGCCGTCACCATCAGCAGCCGCGTCCACCGGCGCACGACGACGAAGACCACGCCGGCGGCGGCGAGGCCGAGACCGACGACCGCGCTCGCCAGCGCGAGGATGGTGTAGATCCGCGCGGTGGCGGCGCGCTCATCGACATAGGCGAGGTCGTGCAGAACGAGAAGATGGCCGTCGACCGGGCCGAGCCGCATCGGATAGACGCCGACGTGCACGTGTACACCGGCGTAACGCCGCACCGCGGTGGCATCGGTCCTGCGCAGGGGCAGGCCGGCGCAGTCGAGGGCCGGCGGCATCAGCCGAGTGGCGAAGCGCAAGGTCTTCTCGTCCGCGCAATAGCCGAGAGCGAGCAGTCGCTCGTCGGCGGCGAGATGTTCGAAGAAGGGCGTCAGATCGGCATCGCCGCCGACCTCCAGGCTCGCCACTCGCTCGCGAACCGAACGATGGACGAGGCGCGAACGCAGGTCGACGTCCTGGCGCGCCCACCCTTCGACGAGCACCGAGGCGAGAGGGGCGAGCGCCAGCACCAGGACGAGACAGAAGCCGGCGAGCGCCAGTGCGTACCGGACCAGACCGATCCTGAGGAGACGCCCGAGCCGCGCGCCCAGACCGTTCGCGGCGGCCCCGCCATCGAAGCGCGCGCCGTTCATCCGACGCCCTCCCAGCCGCGCGACAGCCGCATCGCGGCGACGATCAGCCCGGCCATCGAATAGGTCTGGGGAAAGTTCCCCCACAGTTCGCCGCTGCGCGGATCGATGTCCTCGGAGAGCAGGCCGACGTGGTTGCGGCGCGCCAGCAACGTCTCGAAGATCGCCCGCGCCCGGTCGGTGCACCCGATGGCGGCGAGGGCGTCGACGTACCAGAACGTACAGATGGTGAAGGCCACGGTCGGGACGCCGAAATCGTCCGCCGCCCGATAGCGCAGCAGGAGCCCGTCCTCGCCCAGATCTGCGCCGATCCGTTCGACGGTGGCGACGAAACGCGGGTCGCGCGCCTCGACGATGCCGATCTCGTGGAGCAGCAGGACGCTGGCGTCGAGCTCGTCGCCGTCGAGGCTTCCGGCGAACCACCCGGCTTCGTTCCAGGCGCGGGAGAGGATGGTCTCGCGCAGGTCGTCGGCGGCGTCGCGCCAATGTTTCGCGGCGGCCGCCAGATCGAGGGCGGCGGCGATGCGCGCCAGTCGATCGCAGGCCGCCCAGCACATCGCCGCCGAATGGGTGTGGATGCGGGTCCGTCCGCGATATTCCCAGATGCCGGCGTCGGGCGTCAGGGCGTGGCGCAGGGCACACAGGCCGAGCGGCTCGAGCAGGTGGAAGAGCGCCAGATCACCCTTCCGCGGCAGACGCTCGTCGAAGAACATCTGCCGGGCGGCGAGAATGACGCTGCCATAGACGTCGTGCTGGACCTGATCGCGCGCCGCATTGCCGATGCGGACCGGCGCCCGGCCGCGATAGCCGCAGAGACCGCCGGCGATCACCTCGTCGATCGGCCGCTCCGGAACGATGGCGTAGAGCGGCTTCAACGTCGGCCCCTGCTCGAGGGCGATGACGTTGGTGACGTATTCGATGTAGCGCTCCATCGTGGCGGTGGCGCCCACCCGGTTCAGCGCATGGACGGTGAAGTAGGCATCGCGGAGCCAGCAGTAGCGATAGTCCCAGTTGCGGTCGCCGTCGGGCGATTCCGGGATCGAGGTGGTCAGCGCGGCGACGATCGCTCCGGTGTCCTCGAAACTGCACAGTTGCAGCGTGATCGCGGCGCGGATCACCGCCGACTGCCATTCATAGGGCACGTTCAGCGAGCGCACCCAGTCGAGCCACCACGTGGTGGTCTTCTCCAGAAAGTCTCGGCCGATGCGGGCGGGCGAGTCCGTCAGGGTCTCGTCGGGGTGAAGGATGAAGGTGAGCGGCCTCGTGAGGACGAAGGCACTCTCGCCGGCGAGATGGCCGATCGAGGCATCGGTGGTCAGCCGCACGGCGCCTTCGCCGGCGATCCAGCGCAGATGGCTGCTGCCGGCGACGAGGGGTGAAGCCTCGGCACCATGGTGCGCCCGGGGACGGATGCGGACGCGCACCCGGGGGAGCCCGGCGAGCGGTTCGACCAGCCGCACGATCATCGGCGGGTGGAAGACGCGCCCGAACTGACGGAAGCGCGGCGCGAAGTCGGTCACGGCGAAGGCGGCCCCGGCGGCGTCGCGGTGGACGGTACGGAGGATCGCGGTGTTGCGCAGATAGTCCTGTTCGCTCGTTCCCGGCTGGTCGAAGCCGATCGAGAAGTGACCGCCGTCGGGATCGTCACCGTCGACGAGGGCGCAGAAGACGGGATCGCCGTCGAAGCGCGGCCAGCACCCCCAGACGAGGGCGCCGGCGCGGTCGATCAGGGCGGCCACGTCGCAATTGCCGATCACGGCGAGATCGAGCGAAGGCCGCGCGATCATGACCCGATCCTCGACAGGAGGAGCGACAGCCATTCCCGGACCTGCCGCGGCGAGGCGAAGTCGGCGACATCCGGGCCGAAGGTCTCGCCGCGTACCCGGAACCCGACGCCGCCCGCCCGCTCCGCCGCCGCGATGCCGCTCTCGTCGGAGACGTCGTCGCCGATCATCACCGGGCGGCGGCCGCGGAAGGCGACGAGCCCGGAGAGGATCTCCACCGCCGCGCCCTCGGAGACGTGCCGCGGATGGATCTCGTGAACCATTCGGCCGCCGGTGAGTTCGAGATGATCGGAGCCGCCGTCGAGGATGCGGACGAGTTCGGCGGCGACGGCCTCCCCGACCCCCGGAGCCTCGCGCCAATGAACGGCCATGGTGGCGCCCTTCGGCTCGACCCGCACGCCGGGAAAGATCCGCTCGAGCCGGGAGACGGCGGTCACCACCTCCGGGTCGATCGGCAACGCTACGGGGCGAACGATCTCGGTGCGATCGGTTCGATACTCCGAGCCGTGGAGCCCGGCGGCGACGAAGGTCGCGGGGGCGAGGAGCCGGTCGAGATCGGCGATCCGACGCCCGCTGACGATCGCCAGCGCGCCGCCGAGCGCATGGTGGAGGCGGTCGAGCAATTCGACCAGTCCCGGGGGAGGCGCGACGTCCTCGGGACGCGTCGCGACGTCGACGAGCGTTCCGTCGAAGTCGAGGAAGAGCGCGATCTCGGCGCGGCTCTCGATCCAACGGACGGGGTCGATCCGTCCCGCGGTGGCGTGCGGATCTCCGATCGTGTCCATCTCAGACCAACGTGGCCAGGACGACGAGCGCGAGTGCTCCGATCGTCGCCAGATACCAGATCGGCGGAACATAAGGGTTCTCCCCTTCGGCGAAAGTCGGCTCGCTCTTTCGGCCGGGGCGTCCGTCGCGTGTCATGTCCGGTCTCTTTCTCTTGGTTCGCCACCGCCCCCTCCGGCGCGGCGCGATCAGATGGCGATGCGCCGCCGCGTGGCGCCGAGCGCGTCCTCGAAGCAGACGAGGACCCCGGTGATGGCGCTCATCTCCTGCGGATGGAGCGCGGCCGCGCGAGCGACGGCATCGCGGACCAGATCGGCGGTCAGAGGATCGTGGCGATGGAAGTGGAGTTCGGTCGGGTTGGCGTCGTCGTCGAAGGCCACTCGGGTGTCCGGGCCGACCAGTTCGGTCAGAACCCGGCTGATCTCGGTCCAGGACATGGTCGTTCCTCCGTTTCGCGGGATCGGGAATACGGCCCATCCCGACGTCCATGAGGGGGGAACGTCGGGATGGGCACCACTCGCCGCGTGCGGCGAGAGGGCCTCGGGCGCCCCACGTTCCGTGTCCCGTCGACCGTCAGGGTCGGGGGACCAGGGCCGGGACCCGCTCGTGATGTTCGCGCCCGAGAACTCCTCCGGCAGTGCCCCTCGCCCACCGCTCGCGCGATCGCCGAGGGCGAGGTCGCACCCGCCTCACCTTCGGCCGCCCGCATCGATCGCGGCTTCGACCTCGAGATGGGCGAGGAAGTCACGGATGACCCAACGGACGTCGAGCGGTCCGTCGAGGGCGATGTCGGCGCCGCCGTCCGGCGACGAACCGACGGCGACCGACGTGCCGCCGAAGAAGTTCGCAACCGAGAGACAATCGGGATTGCGACCGGCGACGGTGAAGACGACCGGGACGCGATCGGCGAAACGACCGGAGTCCATGATCCGGCAGATCGCGCCGCCCATCGAAGCTCCGGCGAACGTCACCCGGGTGACCTCGCCGCCGAGATCGCCTCGGAAGACGGCCGGCGCCAGGGCGATCGCTTCGGCGACGAAGGACTTCGCGGCGGCGGCGTGGCCACGTTCGCCGCGGTGATGCAGGGCCAGCGCCAGCCCTTCGTCGACCACTTCGAGGTCCTTCGGCAGGACGGCTGAGGCCGCGAGCAGGCGTCGCACCGGGTCGAGATCGGCGGCGATGCGCCGCCCCACGCAGGGACCCGCGGCTTCGAGGCGCAGCTCGAGGCCGCGCGCGCCGCAACCGGCGGGTCGCAACGGCGCCAGCATCCGGTCGACCTCGGCGAGCGGTGCATCGGAAAGGACGGCGACGGCCCCGTCGACGGCGCGCGCCAGATCGGCGAGGAGCAGTGTGGCGATCTCGCCGTCCGCCTCGGCGTCGAGCGCGTCGTGGCCGGGCAGGAGCACCCCCTCGAGCGCGAAGAAGAAGGCCTTCTCACGCGGGTCGGAGAAGAGCGCGGCGATCGCCTCGCGCAACGGGGGGCGGGCGACCGGGGCGAGCGCGCTCCTCATGGCCGGCACCGCTTCTGCAGCTCCGTCAGGGCGGCGGTGAAACCCTTGAGCCCGTAAACGTCCGTGGTGCGGTTGCCACGTGCCGAACGGGCCGAGACCCTGAGGTCGACGCCGGCGCGCATCGCGGTGACGAGCTTGGCCTCGTCGGCCTCCGCCGCGAGCCAGGCGGTCTCGTTGCGGGTCACCAACGCGTAGCTCTCCTCGTCGACCGAGACGACGTTGCCGCTCGACGCCACGGGGTATCCGAACTCGATCGAGATCTCGGTGCCACCCGCGGCCGAACGCGGTCGCAACGACACGAAGAAAGAACCGGGATCGCGTTTCAGATCGATCGGCGTGCGTGACGTCGGTGCGGAGATGACGAAGCAGTAGCGCCGACCACTCTGGGTCGCCTCCACCGCACGCCAGGTGCCGAACTCGCCGAGCGATCGCTGTTCGGCGGAGGCCGGCACCGTCACGACCGAAAGGCCGATCGTGATCGCGGCGACGGAGGCGAAGCGTCGAGCGCCCATCGATCCGATCATGACGACACCGTGCCCATCCCGGGGGGCGACCACCGCAGCGAAGTTCGCGACGGCGCACCGGAGAGAAGTATTTCGATTCATCATGGCGTCGATCTTGTCGACACGAGCAAACAAGTCAATGTAAAATTTTCTTAACATATATGTAAAGCAATGTTTACATGCAAAGATCCAAAGCTATTCTCGGGCATTCGCCATTGCACCGTCGATCGGCCGGATTGATGAACACGGGCCGGGTGATATGATCACGGTGCCGTCGGCCTCGACATCGAAATCGATGCGACGATCCGCGGCGCGGTGATTTCGGCGAGGACGCGATGTTCGTACGCTTCAAGACCGGGAACCGCTTCCGCCGGATCCCTCGGACGGTTCTGGCCGCGACGGTCGGTGCCATGTTGATCCTGGCGGTGACCGCCCTGACTTCGCGCGTCGCGATCCACATGCAGGAGCAACCGGAGCGACGCCTGATCGCCCGGCTCGGCGAGGTCTACCTCGACGGCCTGTCCGCCTCGGTCGCCCCCCACGTGATCGGCGGGCGGCGCGCCGACCTGCAGCGGGCGCTGGAGCGGGTCGCCACCTACCACGACGGCGTACGCGAGGCGCGCATCGTCATCCGTTCGCCCGAAGGGGAGATCCTCGCCGATCTGAAGCGCGACGCTCTCTCGACCTCCGCGGCGCCGCCGCCCCTCGGTGCCGAGGTCGATCTGGCGGCGGCGGGCGACCGCAACCGCTTCTGGGTCCAGCGCCCTCTGATGGTCGGGGACGAATGGGCCGCGACGCTTTCGGCCCAGTTGGATCTCAAACCCATCCGGGACGAGCGCTTCACCGCGGCATTGAAGTCGCTGGCGGTCAACGCCGCCCTGGCGGTCGGGCTCGCGGCGGCGAGCTTCGTGCTGCTGCACAGGTTGCTCGCGCCCCTGAAGCTGCTGGAGAGCGCCCTCGGTCGCGCCGCCGCCGGCGACCCGCAGCCGGTCTCGCTCGTCGCGGCACGGCCCCTCAACCGCCGGATCCTGACGCTGCTCAGGGAATACAATCGCATGACCGAGGCGGTCGTCGAACGACGGCAGATGCGGCTGGCGCAGGCCGAGCGGCTGCGGACGGCCGACCTCGGACGTCTGGCGGCGACGATCGCCCACGAGGTGCGCAACCCGCTGGCGGGCATGCTCAACGCGGTCGACACGGCGAGGCGCTATCGCGACAACCGCGAAGCGGTCGCCCAATCTCTCGACCTGCTCGAGCGCGGTCTGTCGGCGATCGAGCGGGTGGTGGAGACGACGTTGTCGCTGCATCGTCCGCCGACCGAGGGACAGGACATCCGCAAGGTCGATTTCGACGACCTCGAACGGTTGATCGCTCCGGTGGCGGCGCGCCGCGACGTCCGGCTGGACTGGAGGGCCGATCTCGACGGAAGTCTGCCGTTGGAGAGTTCCGTGGTGCGTCAGATCGTGCTCAATCTGGCGATCAACGCGGTGAACGCGGCGCAGGCCGGCGGTGCGATCGCGGTGCGGGCGGCGGCGGTGGAAGGCGGGCTGGTGCTCGAGGTTGCCGACGACGGGCCGGGGATCGATCCCGGCACGGCCGGCCGGCTCTCCCGCCTCGACCTCGACCGGATCGACACCACGGACGGCGGCATCGGGCTCGGCGTGGTGGTTCTGGCGGTCTCCTCGCTCGGGGGGCGGATCGAGACGCGCCGGGGCGAGGACCCGCCGTCGACGACGATCGTCGTCCATCTGCCGGCGCGCGGCGACACCGCGGCGACCGATCGGGAAGGAGAAGCGGCATGACACGCCGGCCGACGATCCTCGTCGTCGAGGACGACGACATCCTCGCCGCTTCGCTCACCACCCGGTTGTCGCTCGAGGGCATGTCGCCGATCCGGGCGGCGACGTGCGCCGGAGCGCTCGCCATCCTGCACCGATCGCGCATCGACGCGGTGATCAGCGACATCCGCCTGCCCGACGGCTCGGGCGAAGACGTCTTCTGGTCGGAGCGCGCCCGCTTCGCCATGACCCCGACCATCTTCGCCACCGCCTACGGCGACGTCGAACAGGCGGTGCGGCTGGTCAAGCTCGGCGCCATCGACTACCTGACCAAGCCGTTCGACATCGGGGCGCTGGTGGCGCTGCTCGACCGGGTGCTCGCCCGAGACGGCCGACGGCCGGTTCCGGGGGCCGAAGACGACGGTGGTTTCCCGGACGACGCCCGCGTCGCCGAGGCGCTCGACCGACTGGTCGAGGTGCGCGAGAACCTTCTCCTCGTCGGGCCGAGCGGCTCGGGGCGACGTACCGCGGCGCGACGGCTCCACGACCGCTCGAGCCGGCGCGAGGCTCCCTTCGTGGTGATCGACGGCGCTTCACTCGACGACCGCCTGCTCTTCGGCGCGATCGACGCCACCGGGGCGTTCGAGCCCGGAGTGCTCGAGACGGTCGGCGAAGGGACGCTGCTGCTCACCGAGATCGCCGACATCGCGCCGGAGATCCAGGCCCGTCTGCTGCGGTTCGTCGAGGAACGGCGGTACCGGCCGGTCGGTGCGACGGCGGAGCGCAGTTTCGCCGGGCGCCTCGTCACCACGTCGACCCGTACGCCGGAAGAATCGGCGGCGTCGACGGCGATTCGCCCCGACCTTCTCCATCGGCTGGCGGTGATCGAGGTGCGCATCCCTCCGCTCGCCGAACGCTCCGCCGACCTCGCCGCTCTGGCCGGGCACATCCTCGAGGTCGAACGAGCCGCCGATCCGCGGCGCGCCGAGGTTCGCTTTTCCGAAGTGGCGATCGAGGCGATCGAGAGCCACGACTGGCCCGGCAACATCCGCGAGATGCGCAACCGCATCGTTCGCGCCGTCCTGCTCGGGCGCGACGAGACGATCGGCGCCGGGGATCTCTTTCCCGAACGCCCCCCGGAGGAGGAGGCCGGCGATCTGCGTCTGGAGACGGCGCGCCGCGACGCGGAACGCCAGGTCATCGAGACCGCGCTCACGGAGAACGGCGGCCGCATCGTCGCGACCGCGCGCTCACTCGGGGTGTCGCGAGTGACGCTGTGGTCGAAGATGAAGCGCTTCGGCATCGCCCGACCGTGACCGGCGCGAGCGACGGCCGGGCACGCCTCACGGTGCCCCGACACCGAGCAGCGAGGGCAACGCCGTGGTCAGCGGCGGCCACAGCGTGATCGCGGCGAGCACCACGAGCAGCGGGATCAACCAGGGCACGATCGCCCGCGACATGGTCTCGAAGGTGATGTCGGCGACGCGCGTCACGACGAAGAGCACCACGCCGACCGGTGGGGTGACGGTGCCGATGATCAGGTTCAGCACCACCATGACGCCGAACTGCACCGGATCGATGCCATAGCTCGCCGCCGCCGGCACGAGGATCGGGATGAGGATCAGCATCGCCGCCAGCGCTTCCATGAAGCAGCCGATCACCAGCAGCAGCAGGTTGGTGAGCAGCAGGAAGACCAGCGGATCGCGGATCGTGTCGACGATCATCGGCGTCAGCGTCTGCGGCAGTCGCGACACCGACAGGCACCATCCGACGGCCCCGGCGGTCATAACCAGAATGCCGACGATGCCGGTGGTCTCGACCGAATTGATCAGGATCGGCACGAGGTCGGAGACCTTCAGCGTCCGGTAGACGACGAAACCGAGGAAGAGCGCCCACAGGCAGGCGGCGGCCGCCGCTTCCGTCGGGGTGAACAGCCCCGAGAACATGCCGCCGAGGATCAGCACCGGGGTGAAGATGGCGAAGGAGCTCGACAGGAAGGTGCGGAAGAGAACGCGGAACCCCCGGAAGGTCTCGCGCCGCATGCCGTGCCGGTTGGCGACGACGACGACCATCCCCATCAACGACAGGCCCATCAGCAGCCCGGGGACGACACCGCCCAGGAAGAGCTTGCCGACCGAGACGTCGGCGCTGACGCCGTAGATGACCATCGGCAGCGACGGCGGGATGATCGGACCGATGGTGGCGGCGGAAGCGGTGATCGCTGCGGCCGTCTTCGGCTCGTAGCCGGCCTTGGTCATGGCGCGGATCTCGATCGCGCCGGAACCGGCGGCGTCGGCCACGGCCGAACCGACCATGCCGGCGAAGATGATGCTGGTCAGGATCGAGGCATGGGCGTATCCGCCCCGCACCCAGCCGATGGCGGCGGAAGCGAAGGCGACGATGCGATCGGTGATCTGCGCCTTGGACAGGATGTTGCCCATCAGGATGAAGAGCGGCGCGGCGACGATCGGGAAGGAGTTGACGGCCCCGGCCATCTTCTGTGGCAACAGCTCGATGGGGATGCCGCCGAACCACAGGAAGACGAGCGCCGCCATCGCCATGGTCACCCAGAGCGGCACGCCGGCGAAGATGATCGCCAGCCAACCGATGGCGATCCGGGTCATCAGGGCGATCATAGGACGAAGTCCTTGCCGGTTTCACGGCGACCGGCGAGCGCCCGCGCGACGAGATCGACCACCGCCTGGACGAAAACAATCGCTCCGGTCGGCACCAGCGGCAGGTACATCCAAGCGGTGGCGATCGGCATGGCGACCGCCTCGATGTCACCGTTCTTGTGAACGAGTTCGATGCCCTTGACGAAGAGGACGGCGCCGATGAGCGCCACCATCACCTGGGTCAGCGTCTCGGTGATCCGCCAAGCGCCGGTCGGCAGGAGATCGATCAGGACGCGGATGCGGATGTGGGCCCGGTTGCGGGTCGCCAGGATGGTGCCGAGGCAGGCCAGCCACACCATGAGGTAGCCGGAGAGTTCCTCGGTCCAGGCGAAGGGCGCGCCGACGGCGCGCCCGACGATACCCAGAGTGACGACGCAGAGCAGCGCCACCAGTCCGAGAGCGGACAGGCCGGCGACCACGAGGTCGACGGCGCGCCCGAGCAGCGCGAAGGCTCGCGGCATCACAGCGCCGCCAGACCGTCGAAGGTACCCTTGCCCCACCGCTCCTCGTACTTCTTCGGTACGGAGGCGAGCACCGGGTCGCGCCAAGCCTTCACGTCGGGCTTGATCACGGTCATGCCCTGACCCTTCAACGTGTCGACGAGGCCGGCCTCCTGCTTGAGGAGCTCGGCGTCCTGCCACTTCACGGCATCGGCGATGGCCGCCTGGATGATGTCGCGATCGGCGGCCGGCAGACCCTTCCAGAAATCGTCGTTGATCATGACGAGACGCGGCGTGACCACGTGCTCGGTGAGGACGAGGAACTTCTGGACCTCGAAGAACTTGCCGCTCTGGATGGTCGGCAGCGGGTTCTCCTGTCCGTCGACGGCGCCCTGCGACAGGGCGAGATAGAGCTCGCCGAAGGCGATCGGAGTCGCCTGGGCGCCCCAGGCCTCGACCATCGAGCGGAACACGTCGACCGGCGGCACGCGCAGTTTGAGGCCGGCGACATCGGCCGGGGTGGCGACCTGCTTCTTGCCGGTGGTGAGGTGACGCTTGCCGTAGTAGGTCACGCCGAGCAGCCGGATCTTGCGCTTGGCGGCGAGCTCGTCGTTGAGCTTGGCGAAGACCGGCGCCGCGGCGAGCTTGGCGAGATGGGCGGCGTCGCGCCACAGGTAGGGCGCCTCCAGCACCGACAGCGGCGGCAGGAACACCGAGAGCGCCCCGGCGCCGTCGGTGGTCATCTGGATCACGCCGGCGGAGACGTTCTCCATCATCTCCTTGCCCGAGCCGAGTTGGCTGTTGGGGAAGGACTGGATCTCGATGCGACCGCCGCTCTTCTCCTTCACCGCGGCGGCGACGCGGTCGATCATCATCACCTGCGGGTGGGTGGTGGCCAGCGCGTCACCCCAGCGGATGACGGTCGGGGCGGCACGGGCGCCGATGGCGGGCATGAAGACGCCCGCGGCGGCGAGACCGGCGGTGAAGCTGCGGCGGGAAAGTTCGGCACCAGTTCGGGGCATGCGGATTCACTCCCTCTTTCGGTTCCGCCAGGTTCTTTCGACCTCGCTCGGCTGGTATAACATCTACACCAGTTTTCCCTTGTCAACGGAAAGATCGCGGAACTAGGATCGCGACGCGTGGACACGCCGGAGCGTGCGCCGCGATGGGGGAGAGGGGGTCTGACATGAAGCGTGCCGGGGCTCATCTCGGTCCGGTTCGCAAGAGGAAGCTGTCGGACGACGTCATCGAACGGCTCGAGGCGGCGATCCGCGACGGCACCTATCCGGAAGGCTCGACGCTGCCGTCGGAGCGCGAACTGATGGCGCTGTTCGAGGTCGGCCGCCCCTCGGTGCGCGAGGCCCTGTTCGCGTTGCAGAAGCGCGGCCTCGTCCAGATCGGCGCCGGCGAGAAACCGAAGGTGACCCGCCCATCGCCGCGCCACCTGCTCGACGAACTCGGCTCGACCGCCCGCATCCTGCTCGACGAACCCTCCGGCCTCGATCATTTCGAACAGGCGAGACTGGCGCTCGAGATCTATCTCGTCACCCATGCCTGCGCCCATGCCGAGGCGGTCGATCTCGCCCGGCTCGAGGCGGCGGTGGCGGCGAACGGCGAAGCGATCGGCAAGGGGGAGGCCTTCATCACCACCGACGTCGCCTTCCATCGGGTGCTGACCGAGATGACCGGCAATCCGATCTTCCTCGCCATGCACGACGCGATCGTCGAGTGGATCATCCACGTCCGACCGGTGCGCCTCAACACCGCCGACAACAACGAGGCCAGCCACGCCCAACATCGCATCATCCTCGATGCGATCCGGCGGCGCGACACGCTCGCGGCGATCGCCGCGATGCGCGACCATCTGGGCGATTCCCACGCCCGCTATTCCCACCACCCGGCCGCCCCCCCCGGCGACGCCGCCTGAGACGATCGAGGTCGACCGATGTCGCAAGTACTCGTGCCGCGCCGAGATCTCGGCGGCATCTTCTCCGCACTGGTGACGCCCTTCGCGGCCGACGGTGGCTTGGCGCTCGATCTGGTGCCGGCGCTCGTCGAGCATCAGCTCGCCCAGGGGCTCGCCGGGTTCTACGTCGGCGGATCGACGGGCGAGGCCTTCCTGCAGAGTCTCGAGGAGCGCACCGCGTTCCTGCGGGCGGTGGCGGCGGCGGCGGCGGGACGCGGCCGGCTGATCGCCCACGTCGGGGCGGTGGCGACGGCCGACTGCCTCACCCTCGGGCGGGCGGCGATCGAGGCCGGCTACGATGCGATCTCGGCGATCCCGCCCTTCTACTACGACTTCTCGCGCGACGAGTTGAAGGCGCACTACCGAAGGCTTGCCACCGAACTGCCCGTGCCGCTCGTCATCTACAACTTCGGCGGCCGCGTCGGCCGGCTGACCGGCGACGACCTCCTCGAGTTGCTCGACGAACCGCGGATCGTCGGCGTCAAGCACACCTCGCAGGACCTCCACCTGCTCGAACGCTTCAAGCGCCACCGTCCCGAAGCCGTGATCTACAACGGCTTCGACGAGATGTGTCTGGCCGGGCTGGTGATGGGCGCCGACGGGGCGATCGGCACGACCTACAACTTCATGGGCGATCTGTTCGTCCGGCTGGCGGCGGCCTTCGCCGCCGGCCGCATCGACGTGGCCCGAGCGCTGCAGGTCATCGCCAACCGGATCATCGACGTGCTGATCGAAGTCGGCGTCTTCCCCGGCACCAAGGCGATCCTCGCCCTGATGGGCCTGGACGCCGGCGGCTGTCGGGCGCCGTTCCGCGTGCCGTCGGAGGCGGACCGGGCGAAGCTCGCCGCCTGCGTCGACCTGTTGCGCACCGCCGCCGGCTGACGCCGCGGCCCCCCCGGTGTGTCCTCCCTCGGCGACGTGATCGCACGCGCATCCGTTCGCTCGGGACGACACCCGGCGACCGGGACGACGATGCTCGGCGGGCGGACTAGTGGAGAGCGCGTACGTGGGGAAGCGGACACGTATCCCGCCCCGGATTTGACGCCACTCAAATCTCACATCGGAATATTCGTATATTCGAATGCTCGCCCGCCGCCGCCACGCGAGTCGTGACGGCCCGGCGGTCACGCGCGGTCGCGGAAACGAAAGGGGCAACCGGCCCCGGATGTCCGCCGATCCTCCGGATCGATACCGCCCCCGGCGCCGACGGCGAACGGGATCAAGCGTGGAAGGAGCCGATTCATGGACGCCCCGACGATCGGTCGGATCCGCAGCGCCGGAGCGCTGTTCGTGTCACTCATGCTGTTCTGGATCATGCTCAACGGCTCGCTGGCGAGCGACGTGCTGATCGTCGGCGTGGTCGCCTCCGTGGTGATCGCCTTCCTCCACCGCGACGGTCTCTCGATCTTCGCCGAGGCGAGGTTCACGCCCGCTTCGGTCGTCGCCACCTTCGGCTACATCGGCTACTTCCTGAAGGAACTGGTCAAGTCGAACCTGCACATCGCCGCCGTGGTGCTCGATCCGGCCCTGCCGGTCAGGCCCGGAATCGTCCGCGTCCACACCCGTTTGCGCAGTCGCACGGGCCGACTGCTTCTCGCCAATTCCATCACCCTGACCCCGGGTACCCTCACCGTCGAGATGGAGGACGAGTGGTTCTACGTCCACTGGGTGACGATGGAGGCAGCGGACCAGGAGGAGGCGACGAGGCAGATCGTCGCCGGTTTCGAGAGTTATCTGGAGGTGATGTATGGCTGAGTTCGCGATCGGCCTGGCCGCCCTCCTGGCGGGAGCCGCTTTCGTCCTGGCGATGGTCCGTTTCGTCCGCGGTCCGCGCACCGTCGACCGGGTCATCGCCTTCGACGTCATGACCATCGTCTCGATCACCGGCATCGTGCTCGGCGCGATCGTCGAGGAGCGCTTCGTCTACCTCGACGTCGCGCTGGTCTACGCCCTGATGTCGTTCCTCGGCGTCATCGTCGTCGCCCGCTATCTCGAGGGGGGGCTGTGATGACCATGGCGCTCGAAATCGTCGGCGGACTGCTGCTCGTCGCCGGCACCGCCTTCCTGCTGCTGGGTGGTCTCGGGTTGGTGCGCATGCCCGACGTCTACAACCGTATCCAGACCGGGACCAAGGCCACCACTCTCGGCACCTTGCTGACGCTGGCCGGCGCCGCCTGCCTACAGCCCGGTTGGACGGTGAAGCTGTTGCTGATCGGATTCTTCCTGCTGTTCACCAATCCACTTTCGTCACAGGTCCTGGCACGAGCGGCGCATCGCTCGCACGTCGCCGCCGCTCCGGTGACGGAAATCGACCTTCTGGACGAAGAGACCGGAGAAGAGGCATGAGCGACCTGACGCTCTGGATGAGCGCGCTTCTGGCGGCGGCCATGCTCGTTTCCGCCGTCCTGTCGATCGTCACCGCCCGGTTGCCGCTCGCCATCCTGTCGGCGGGGGCGGTGAGCCTGTTCGCCTCGATCCTGTTCATGCTGCTCGGAGCGCCGGACGTGGCGATGACCGAGGCGGCGATCGGCAGCGGCCTCACCACTTTCCTGTTCTTCTTCGTCCTCGGCCGCGTCGGAGGCAACCGCCATGGTTAAACGGGCGACGGCTCTCCTCCTCATGGTGGCGTTGGGGCTCCTCTTCGCCACGATCGCCTTCGACCACAGGCCGGACACGGAGCTCAACCGCACGGCGCTCTACTACGCCGAGAACACGGCGAAGGACATCGGCGCCCAGAACATCGTCACCGCGATCGTCGTCACCTACCGCGGTCTCGACACCCTGGGCGAGGTCACGGTGTTGTTCCTCACCGCCGCCATCGTCGGTCTGATCCTGGCTGCCGGGCGTCCCGGGGAGAGGGGCTCGTTCCCGCCCTCCGGCGAACTGCTGCACACCGGCAGCCGCCTCCTGGCGCCGCTGATCCTGCTCGCCGGCGTCTACGTCTTCGTCAACGGCCACCTGACCCCGGGCGGCGGCTTCCAGGGCGGCGCAATTCTCGCTTCGGCCGCCTTGCTGCTGCTCCTCACCGATCCGCTCCACCGCTTCGGCAACCGGCTGATCCGCTTGGTCGAATCGCTGTCTGGCGTCGCCTATGTCGTCGCCGGCCTGTTCGGCCTCGTCCTCGCCGGCGGCTTCCTCGACAACCGCTTCCTGCCACTCGGCGAATTCGGCGCCCTGTTCTCCGCCGGAGGCATCCCGGTCATCTACACGCTGATCGGCCTCAAGGTCGGTGCGGAATTCGCCTCGATGCTGTCGAGCCTGTCGCGGACGGAGAAGCACTGATGATCACCATCTCGCTCTTCACCGGCTTCCTCCTGGTGCTCGCCGGCCTCTACGGGGCCCTCACCAATCGCAACATCCTGCGGATGATCGTCTCCTTCACCATCGCCGACGCCGGGGTGAACCTGGTGTTGATCGCCGTCGGCGCCATGCCGGGCCGCAAGGCCCCGATCCTCGACGCGGCGGTGCCGGTCGCCGAAGCGGCGCGACGGATCATCGATCCGCTGCCCCAGGCGCTGGTGCTCACCGCGATCGTCATCGGTCTCGGCGTCACCGCCCTGATGCTCGCCTACGCCTATCGATTGCACGCATCGAGAGGCTCGCTCGACATCTCGAAATTCACGGAGCTGAAATGGTGAGCCCCCTGCACATTCTGGTCGTGGGGTTGGGCGCGGCGTTTTTCGTCGGCCTGCTGAACCACGACGCCCGTCGCACCGCCTTCGCGATCACTCTGGCGGCCCTCGCGGCGATGACCCTGATCGCCGGTTCCTGGGCCTGGGCCTTTCTCTTCGGCGGCGCCACACCCTTCACCATCCTGACCGCGGGCGCCCCTCCGCCCTTCGCCATCAATCTCGGCGTCGCCGCGCCCGAGGCGGTGTTGGTCGCTCTCGTCTGCGCCGTCGGGCTCCTCTCCGCCCTCACCATGCGCGATGCGCTGGAGCGGTTCGGCCATCGCGCCATGGCGGTGTTCCTCGTCGCCGTCATGGCTCTGGTGGGCATCATCCTGACCCGCGACGTCTTCAACCTCTTCGTCTTCTTCGAACTTATCGCGATCGCCACCGGCGGCCTTGTGCTGATCTCCGACGACGAACGCGCCGTGGCGGCGGGCTTCAAGTATCTGGTCGCATCGCAGGTCGTGTCGATCGCCATGCTTATCGGCATCATCTTCGTCTATCACGCCACCGCCAGCCTCAATCTCGACGACATGAACGGCGGCTCGATCGGCCCGGTCGACAGCGGGCCGGCGCTCGCCTTCTTCCTGCTCTTCATCGCACTGGTGATCGAGCTGAAGCCCTTCCCCATCAACGGCTGGGCGCTCGACGTCTACCAATCGGCGCACCCCGGCTTCTCGGCGCTCTTTTCCGCCGGGTCGAGCACGGCGGCGCTCTGGGCGGTCGACAAGGTGATCGGCATCGGCGGCGCGCCCTGGCTGCCGATGGCCGCGGCGATCGGCCTCGTCACCTTCGTCGGATCCAATCTCGTCGCCCTGTCGCAGACCGACGATCGCCGGCTGCTGGGCTATTCCTCGGTGGCGCAGATCGGTCTCGTGCTGACGGTGATCGGATTGCGCGATCTCATCGGCGAGCGTCACCTCGCGGTCGGCGGCGGCATTCTGGTGACCCATGCCGTGGCCAAGGCCGGTCTCTTCTGGCTCTCCGGCCTCGTCGCCTCGCGCGACCTCGCCGGCTGGGCGGTGCTGCGGCATCGGCCTATCCTGATCTTCGCCTTCGCCACCTTCGTCGCCATGCTCGCCGGCCTGCCGCCCTTCCCCGGCTTCTACGCCAAATGGGAGCTGGTGCACGCTCTGGCCGCCGACGGCCGCCTCGCCTTCGTCGCCGCGATCCTCCTCGGAGCGCTGTTCGAGGCGGTCTATCTGTTCCGCTGGTTCGGCCGGGCGATCAAGGCGCCGCTGCCGGAAGAGAACGCCGCGGCATCGAGGATCACCGGCGCGGTGGTGGTGGCCACCGCTCTCGCCGGTTGGGCGATCGGCTGGACCTGGGGCGCGGCCTCGCCCTACGGCAACGTGATGGCCGCGACGCCGCTCCTCGTCGCCCTGGCCTTCCCCTTGCTCGAATGGTTGCCGGCCCGGGTGAAGAACACCTTGGCGATCCTCGTCCTCTGCCTCGGCTTCTGGGTGGGATATCCCCACTTCGATCCGCTGCAGATGATCTTCGGCGCGATCATCCTGATCGGCGGCGCGGTGATCTTCATCGCCAGCTTCACCTTCGCCCAGGGCCGCCGGATCGGCTTCTACCCGTCGGCGATGCTGATGTACGCCGGCCTGACGATGCTGATCGTCGCCCCCGACACCTTCTCCTTCTTCGCCGCCTGGGAGGTGCTGACCGTCGGGTCCTACTTCCTGATCCTGCGCGGCAAGGAGTCCGAGCCGCACGCCCTCTCCTACGTGGTGTTCTCGCTCGGCGGCGCCTTCGCCATCCTCGCCGGCTTCGCGCTCGCCGCCCAGACGACGGCCCCCTTCGCGCTCGCCGCCCTGAAGCAGGTGGCGGCGGACCACGCGCCCTGGGTCTTCCTGCTCCTCGCCGTCGGCTTCATGACCAAGACGGCCTCGCTCGGCCTGCACATCTGGTTGCCGGGGGCGCACGCGGAAGCCGAGACCGACGTCTCGCCGATGGTCTCCGGCGTGCTGCTCAAGGCGGGTCTCTTCGGGCTCTTCATGCTGGTCATGCACATGGGCCGGCAATCGCTCCACGGCGTCGAACTCACCTACGTCATGCTGTGGATCGGCGCGGGTTCCGCCCTCATCGGCAACGTCATGGCCGCCTTCCAGGAGGACGCCAAACGGCTGCTGGCCTACTCCTCGATCGGCCAGATGGGCTACGCCGTCTTCGGCATCGCGCTGATGAACAACCTCGGCTGGTTGATGGCGCTGATGTTCGTGATCAACCACTACATCTACAAGTCGTCGCTGTTCCTCTCGATCGGCGGCGTCGCCAAGCGCACCGGTACCCGCGAGATGTACCGCATGGGCGGTCTGATCAAGCTGATGCCGCTCAGCTTCGTCGCGGTGCTGGTCTCGATCATCGCCATGTCGGGCGTGCCGCCGCTGTCCGGCTTCGGCGGCCGCTGGATCTTCTACAACGCCATCCTCGACACCGATGCGCGACTGCCGATGGTCGTCATCTTCCTCTCCGGACCGATCGCCTTCCTCTACCTGTTCCGGCTGATCCACACGATCTTCCTCGGCCAGTTGAAGGACGAGCATCGCCGGGTGAGCGAGGCGCCGGTCTGGCTGCTCGTCCCACAGATGATGTACGTCGTCTTCCTCCTCGGCTTCGCCCTCTTCCCGGGGCTGGCGCTGCGCCGGGTCGACGCCTTCATCGGCGGGTTCATGCCGGAGCGCGGGCTCGACTGGGAGGGGACCACCATCACCAGTGCGTTCGGCCATTGGAACCCGATCGCGATCATGGTCGTCGTCGGCGTGATCTTCGTCACGCTGTTCCTGTGGCTGCTGTTCCTCGAGCATCGGGCGCAGATGGTGAAACAGTTCAACATCGCCTTCGCCGCCGAGCGGCCCCATCGGCCGGAGACCACCCATTTCGCCTGGAACTTCTTCGCTCCCTATCGCCGCGCCGTCGGCGTCCTGGCGGAACCGGTGTTCGAGAGGTTCTGGGGCGCGACGACCGGCGCCCTGCACGACGTCGCCGGCTTCGTCCGCCGCCTCTACACCGGCGACGGTCAGGTCTACGCCCTCCAGGTCGTGGCCTTCGTGGTGATCGTCCAACTGATCGCAATGGGGATGCGGCCATGACCTTCGACTGGATGAAGATCCCCTACGCCCTGCTGACGCTCATCATCGTCGTCAACTACGGCCTGCTGCTCACCGCGCTGGTGCAGAAGATCGCGGCGCGGGCGGGTCGCCGTCACGGCATCCCGATCTGGCAGAACTACATCGACCTCGTGAAGAACTACGCGCTGCGCACCTCGATCAGCCACGGCGTGATGTACTATCTCGGGCCGGTGTTCCGGCTGACCGGCGGCGTCGGGCTCCTCCTGTTCGTCCCGAGCCTGTACGGCTCGGAGATGTTCTCCAACCTGTCCTTCGCCGGCGACCTCATCCTGGCGCTCTACTTCGTCTTCTTCGGTACGCTGGGCATGGCGCTCGGCGCCGGCGAGAGCGGCCACCCCTATTCGGCGATCGGCGTCAGCCGCGGCCTGTCGCAGGTCACCGCGGCGGAACTGCCGCTGGCGCTGGCGGTCTTCTCGGTGGCGCTGCAGTACCAGACGCTGTCGGTCACCGACATCGTCGCGGCCCAGCAGGGCGGCATCACCAACTGGACGCTCTTCACCAATCCGCTCGCCGTCACCGCCGCGATGTTCTCCTTCCTCGGCTCGATGATGCGGCCGCCCTTCGACGTCGTGCTGGCGCCGCAGGAGATCCCGATCGGCCCGCCGACCGAGTATCACTCCTCCTATCTCGCCCTGATGCAGACCAATCGGGCACTCTTCCCCGTCGCCAAGATGGTCATCTACATGAACCTGTTCTTCGGCGGGGCGACGAGCTGGCCGATCTTCTTCCTGAAGATCTTCCTGATCTACATGGTGTCGGCGCTGGTCGGCGTCGTCTTCCCCCGATTCCGCGTCGAGCAGTCGATCCGCTGGTTCCTGGTGTGGGCCGTGCCGGTCGGCGTGCTCGCCATCCTTGTCGTGTGAGGCCGAAATGCGTGACGAAGACATGAACGAGCGGCGGATCGGCGTCCGGGACGAGTTGCGCAAGCGCATCGTCAAGGGTCCCGACGGCATCGAGTTCGAAGTCGATCCGATCAGCGACTACTACTGCGACGCGCGGCCGGAAGTGCGGCCGGGCGCCTATGCCGGGATCGTCGAGAGCCTGTTCAACTGGGCCCGCTCGGAGAGCCTGTGGATCCTCGGCTTCGGCACCGGCTGCGGCGCCATCGAAATGCGGCCGCTGATGACGCCGCGCTTCGACGCCTATCGCTACGGCATCCAATGGCGGCCGACGCCACGCCAGGCCAACCTCTTCGTCGTCTCCGGCTACCTCTCGGTGAAGACGCTGAAGCGGGTGATCCGCTCCTACGAGCAGATGCAGAACCCGAAATACGTCGTCGGTCTCGGCTCCTGCACGATCAACGGCGGTATGTACTGGGACAGCTACAACACCATCAAGAAGCTCGACCAGTACCTCCCGGTCGACGTCTACATCGCCGGCTGCATGCCACGGCCGGAGGCGTTGCTCGCCGGCTTCGAAGAGTTGAAGCGGATCATCCGCGCCGGCAAGGCCGAGGGCGCGAATCTCTATGCCGAGAACTTCGACTGGTACAAGGCCAACCAGAAGCGGGTCATCCACGATTGGGACATGCCCGACTACAATTGGTAGGAACCGATGCGGACACTTCTCGCCCGATTGAAGGAACGGTTTGCGCTCGGCCCGATCACCGAGCAGCGACCCGATCTCGCCTTCGTCACCGTCGAACGGGAGACGCTGCGGCCTCTCCTGCGGCATCTGCGCGACGCCGAAGGCTTCACGCACCTGGTCCTGCTGACCGCCGTCGACTGGATCGAGGAGGGTCTGTTCCAACTGACCTGGCTCGTCCACGACCGCCGCCGTGCCCGCGACATCGGGCTCAGGGTCATGGTGGCGCGCGACGCGCCGGTGATGGACGCCGTCCACGACCTGTGGCCGACCGCCGCCACCTATCAGCGCGAGCTGAAGGAGATGTTCGGCATCGACTTCCCCGGCAGCCCGCGCATCGACGAGGAGTTCATCCTCGAAGGCTGGGTCGACATCCCGCCCTACCGGCGCGATTTCGACACGCTGAAATTCTCCGAAGAGACCTTCGAGCATCGGGCGGGACGCGGCACCACCGACCCCGCCACCCATATGCGGGAGCATCTCGGCATCCAGGGGGGCTCGAAATGACCGCCGGCGCAGACGTCCTCGCAGCCACCGACCCGCGACCGCCGATCGATCTTTCGTCGGGTAAGTATCTCAAACTCTGGCAGGGGCCGCAGCATCCCGGCATCACCGGCAACATGTCGATCGAACTCACCGTCTGCGGCGACGAGGTGGTCGAGGGCAAGACCCATGTCGGCTATCTGCACCGCGGCTTCGAGAAGCTGATGGAGCGGCGGACCTTCATCCAGGTCTTCCCGATCGTCTGCCGGGTCTGCGTACCGGAGCCGGACTTCAACGAGTACTGCTATGCCGCGGCGATCGAGGAGTTGGCCGGAATCGAGGTGCCGGAACGGGCCCGGTGGATCCGCACGCTGATCCTCGAGATGGGGCGCATCAACAGCTATCTGATGTATCTCGGCGGTCAGGCCGGCGCCTTCGGGCTCGGCGTCATCGGCCAATGGACCACCCATGTCCGCGACCTGATGCTCGACCGCTTCGAGGAGATGACCGGGGCGCGCATCTATCACATGTTCATCCTGCCGGGCGGGGTGCGCGACGGCCTGCCCGACGGCTTCGACCGGCGCATGGCGGAGACCCTGCGCGAGATCGAAAGGACCATGGCCGACGTCGAGAACGTCATGTTCCACAACGCCGTCTTCAAGAAGCGCACCCGCGGCGTCGGCGTGATCCCGGTCGACCTCGTCGACACCTACGGGATCACCGGCCCCAACGCGCGTGCCGCGGGGCTTCCCAACGACGTGCGCAAGGACCATCCCTATCTCGTCTATCCCGAACTCCGGTTCGAGCCGGTGATCGGCCACGAGTCCGACATGTACGCGCGGGCCGACGTCCGCCGGCGCGATCTTCTGGTATCGATCGACCTGATCCGCCAGATCCTCGCCCGGATGCCGCGCAGCGGGCCGACGATGTCGAGACTGCCCAACGTCCTGCACTGGAAGATCCCGCGCGGCGAGACCTATGTCCGCGGCGAATGCTCGCGCGGCGAATACGGCTACTACGTGGTCACCGACGGCAGCGGATACCCGCGACGCATCAACGTGCGCGGGCCGTCCTACACCCATGCGATGGCGCTGCTCGAGCACCTCATCCCGGGCACCAACATCTCCGACGTGGCGGCACTGATGGTGTCGCTGCACACATATCCGCCGGAGATCGAGAGGTAGTCGGTCATGCGCGACGTTCTTTCGCCCTTCCTCGCTTGGAAGAACCTGTTCCGCGAACCGGTGTCGATCGCCGATCCGCTGAACCGGGAAGCGGCCCCGCGCTATCGCGGCTTCCACAAGAACGACGTCTCGAAGTGCATCGGTTGCGGCACCTGCGAGACCATTTGCCAGAACGGCGCCATCGACATGGTACCGGTCGCCGGTTTCGAGCCGAAGGACGGCGATTCCGGCCTCAGACCGCGCATCGACTACGGCCGTTGTTGCTGGTGCGCCCTGTGCGTCGACGTCTGCACCACCGGCTCGCTGACCATGTCGAACGCCTACAAGTGGATCGACGCCGATCCCGACGCGTTCCGTTTCGTCCCCGGCGTGGACGCCAAGAGCTGGGACGAGGCCGAGGACGGCTATCGTCGCGCCGACGGGCATCACCTGACGATCCGCGAACGCGTGCCGATGCAGGAACTGGCGCCGGAGGTGCGCGTCGGCGGCTTCGACGAGATCGTGGCGGGATACGATGTCGCGCTGGCGAAGCTCGAGGCCGATCGTTGCGTCTCCTGCGGTCTGTGCATCGCCGCCTGCCCGACCCACATGTCGATCCCGCAATATATCGAGGCGGTGCGCGACGGAGACTACCGGCGCGGCGTCCGGCTGCTCTACGAGACCAACCCCTTCTCAAACACCTGCGGCCGCGTCTGCACCCACGTCTGCGAGACCGCCTGCGCCCTGCGCAACGAAGGCGACCCCATCGCCATCCGGTGGCTCAAACGCCACATCATGGACCAGGTGTCGCAGGACGAGGTGCGCGAGATCATCGGTGCGCCGGCACCGGCGACGGGGAGGAAGATCGCCATCGTCGGCGCCGGACCGGCGGGCCTCACCGCCGCCTTCGATCTCGCCAAGGCCGGCCACGCCGTGACCGTCTTCGAGGCGGCCGAGAAGCCGGGCGGAATGCTGCGCTACGGCATCCCGGAATACCGGCTGCCCTACGACATGCTCGATCGCGACATCGACGCCATCACCTCGCTCGGCGTCGAGATCCGCAGCGACTGCCGCGTCGGGCGGGACGTCGCGATGGCCGAGCTGCACGAGGGCCACGACGCCGTGGTGTTGGCGATCGGCCTGCACGTCGGCCGGTCCCTGCGCATGCCCGGTTCGGAGCACCCGCAGGTGAGGAAGGCGGTCGATCTCCTGCGATCGATCGGCGAGGGAATGTCCTTCGACGTGCCGCGCACCGCGGTGGTGATCGGCGGCGGCAACGTCGCCATGGACATCGCCCGCTCTCTGGCCCGCCTGCAGAAGCTGACGCACGGCGAGGTGAAAGTGACGGTCACCACGCGCAAGGAACCCGGCCACATCGTCGCCGACCCGGAAGAAGTGAGGGAATGCGGCGAGGAGGGCGTCGTCATCGCCTATGCCCGCGGCCCGCAGCGGCTCGTGATCGAGGAGGACGGCCGGCTCACCGGACTCCTGACCTGGCGCATCGTCCCGAAGATCGACGACAAGGGGCGATCTGCGACGATCTGCGACGAAGGCGATGCCGTCGTTCATCCCGCCGACATGGTGGTCGAGGCGACGGGTCAGGCCGCCGACGTCGGCCTGCTCGGGGAGGCGCTGACCGAAGAGCTCGCATGGAACCGCGATCGTCTGGCCGTCGACGCCGACGGACGCACGTCGCTGCCCTGGTTGTGGGCGGTCGGTGATTGCATCAACGGCCCCGATGTCGTCCATGCGGTGGCCGACGGTCATCGCACGGCCGCCGCCATCGAACGCGCCTTCGCCGAAACGTCGATCGAGAGGACCCGACCCGATGCCCGAAGGTAGAGGCCACACCCGATTGAAGTCCCTGACCAACCTGCGGGACGTTCTCTCCGTCGCAACCGAATTCGAACGGACGGCGCGGGATTTCTACCGTGACCTGGCGCCGAAGGTGACCAAGAACATCCGCTATCTGGTGGAGGAACTGGCGGCCGAGGAACAGCAGCACCTCGACCTGTTCTCGGGGCTGGCGGAGCGCGCCGACGTCGAGGCGGTGCTACAGACCGAGATCGAGCGGCCGATCGACGATCAGAAGTTCTTCGATTTCGCCCATCTGCCGGATCTCGGGGAGCGGCCGGACGATCAGGCGGTGCTGCAATACGCGCTGGCGCGCGAGCACGCCGCCATGGTGCAGTACGAGGCGTTGGCGGAGGCGACCCCGCCCGGGACGTTGCGCGACACCTTCCGCTTCCTCGCCAACGAGGAAACCAAACACAAGAACGAGTTGGAAGTGATCTACGACCGGATCGTCCACTCCGGCGGCGTCTGACACCGGCGGGCATCGAATCCGAACGGACGGTGGCGCTCACGCGCATCTCGTCGCCTCTGACGCAATCGAGGACTCAACGTCTTCTCGAGGGCCGGGCGTTGTCGGCATCCTCGTTTCGGCCCGACGCATCGGCGTCTGCCGCCCGACGACCGACACCGATGCGGCTCGGCCGAATCACTGTGGCCCCGAGCTCGGCCGGTGATGGGCGAAGTGACGGCGAGAGAACGACAATCCCGGATCGGCGGATCGAAGGCGATCACGCCGAAGCGCCGCAGAGCCTCCGAACGAAGCTCCACACCCGGTTTCACTCTCGTTCAAGGAAAGTGGCGCGCCCGAAGAGATTCGAACTCCTGACCCCCAGATTCGTAGTCTGGTGCTCTATCCAGCTGAGCTACGGGCGCCTGCCGCGACGTGTCCGGGGCGTCGCCCCGGCGTCGGAGGCGTTCTCTAAACGGTTCCTCCGACACTGGCAAGCCTCGAAGGCGAGGTCGGTGCATTTTCTTCCGCCCCTCGCGCCGGCGCAAGGAGCCGCACCGGGAACGCGGGACGCGCAGCGCCGAGCGCATCGGACCCGACGCAGGGCAGATCCGCCGCGGCGACGCCTCGACCGGCGGCGGAGGACCCTCTATGTTCGGGCTTTCGCGGACCGATGGGCACCCCCCGCCGGTCCGCTTCGTCCGGAGCGCGTTCGAATCGGGTCGAAGCCGGCCCGATCGACGGGAACCGGCTCCTCGAGGACGTGCGGGCGGTGTTCGAGCCGAAGCGATCGGCCGGGCGCTGCTCCCGTGGCGACGGTTTCTCCCACGTGACCCTTCTCGGTCCCTTCTACAAGATCGTGTCGACGCTCGCCTTCGCGTTCATGCTGGTGGCGGTGAAGTTGCTCGCCGATCGGGTGCCGTCCGGCGAGGTGGTGTTCTTCCGCTCCGCCTTCGCCGTCTTCCCGGTGGTCGCCATGGTGTGGTGGCAGGGGCAGTTGCGCGACGGGCTGACCACCTCCCGGCCGGGCGGACACGTCATGCGCTCGGTCTACGGCGTCAGCGCCATGTCCTTGTGGTTCGCCGGAGTACAGCGCCTGCCGCTCGCCGACGCGCTCGCCATCACCTATGCGGCCCCCCTCGTCGTCGTCGCCCTCGCCGCGGTGATGCTCGGCGAGGTGGTGCGGGCGCATCGCTGGAGCGCCGTGGCGATAGGCTTCGTCGGTGTGCTGATCGTGCTCTCGCCCCACCTCGGCGACGTCGAGCGGATCGGATCGGATCGCGGCGCCACCGGCGCGGTGATGTGTTTCCTCTCCGCCTTCTTCATGGCGCTCGCCCAGATCGAGGTGCGCAAGCTCGCCACCACCGAGAAGACCGGGGCGATCGTCGTCTATTTCTCCATCGGCAGCGCGCTGTTCTCGCTCATCACCCTGCCCTTCGGCTGGGTGATGCCGAACGGCACCGATCTGGTGCTGCTCATCTCCTGTGGCCTCTTCGGCGGCATCGGCCAGATCTTCCTGACCATGGCCTATCGCCATTCCGACGCTTCGGTCATCGCCCCGCTGGAATACGCCTCGATGGTCTGGGCGGTCGCCTCGGGCCTGTGGCTGTTCGACGAAGCGCCGACGTCGACGCTCGCCCTCGGTACCGTCGTCATCGTCGCCTCCGGCGTCGCCATCGTCTGGCGCGAGCGCGCCATCGGCCGGACGCCGCCGCCCGAGGTGTGACCTCGTGGCGGCTTTCCGGCGTCACGCGTCGTCGCGGCGGTGGCCTTTCGTCGCCAGCATCTCGGCCCCAGCATCGGCCGGCAGTCGGACGAAAACGGCCGCCGCGAGCATAGACAGGCCGCCGACCAGGGCGATGGCGAGAGAGAAGTCGCCGGCGCCGGGTGGGCGGGCGGAGCCGATGGAAAGGAGATGCAGGGTGGTCGCGCCGAGGGCGACGCCACCGGAGAGCGACAGTTGCTGCATCATCGAGGAGAAGGAGGTGGCGCGGCTCATCCGCTCGTCCTCGACCTCGGAGAAGACCACGACGTTGATGGCGGTGAACTCGAGGCTGCGGAAGAAGCCGCCGGCGAGCAGAAGCGCCATGATCGCCGCGACCGGGGTCGCCGGCCCGACCGTCGCCACCGCCGCCAGCATCGCCCCGGCGACGAGGGCGTTGGCGGTCAGCGTGGCGCGGAAGCCGAAGCGGGTGATGATGCCGGCGGCGGTCAATTTCATCGCCATGGCGCCGATCGCGGCGACGAAGGTGGTCAGACCGGATTCGAGCGGCGAGCGGCCGAAGCCGATCTGCAGTTGCAGCGGCAGCAGGAAGGGCAACGCCCCGACGCCGAGCCGGAAAATCGAGCCGCCGAGGACGCCGGCGCGGAAGGTCGGCAGCCGCAGGAGATCGACGTCGATCAATGGTCGCGCCACGCGCCGGGCATGACGCAGATGGAGGGCGACGAGGGCGAGACCGATGACGAGGGCGCCGGCGACGACGGCGGCGGGAACCACGTCGCGCCCGGCCGTCTCCAGCGCGAAGACCAGCGCCGCGAGGCCGAGGGCCGATAGGACGAAGCCGACGCCGTCGAACCGGTCGGTCGCCTCCTCGCGGATGTGCGGCAGCACGAGGAGCGAGGCGGCGATGCCGATCAGACCGATCGGCACGTTGATCCAGAAGATCCAGCGCCAGGAGGCGAAGGTGGTGATGAAGCCGCCGAGCGGCGGACCGACCACCGGGCCGATCAGCGCCGGGACGGTGAGCCAAGCCATGGCGGAGATCAGCTCGGATTTCGGCACCGAGCGCAGCATCACGAGGCGGCCGACCGGCGTCATCATGGCGCCACCGAGACCCTGGAGCGCGCGGCCGGCCACCAGCACCTCGAGCGATGGCGCCGCGCCACAGAGGATCGATCCGGCGAGGAAGACGGCGATCGCCCCGGTGAAGACGCGCCGAGCTCCGAGCCGATCGGCGAGCCAGCCGGAGGCGGGGATGAACACCGCCATGGTCACCAGATAGGTGGTGATCGCCAGATTGAGGCGCACCGGCTCGAGGCCGAGATCGGCCGCCATCGCCGGCAGCGAAGTGGCGATCACGGTCGAATCGAGATGTTCCATGAACAGCGCCGAAGCGACGACCAACGGCACGGAACGGGAGAGGCGGACGGACATCGGCGGGCGGGTCGCTGACGGGGGGTTGCGGGGGCCCCCACCGGTATGGACCGCGGCGGCGGCGGCAACCAGCCCTCCGGTGCAGGGCTCCCGCGCCGACGATCACGTCTTCGCGACGAGATCGCCGGCGGCGGGCTCACTCCAGGCGGATCCGCACCGAGGCCGAAGCGCCGGTGGCGTCGATCACCGAGACGCGGGCGAAGCCGGGACCAGCGGGCTGCCACAGGCTCTCACGCCGGCCGTCCGCTTCCGCCACCGGGCGCCCGTCGACCAGCCAGACGAAGGGCGGCACGCCGCCGTGGGCCCGGAACTTGACCGGACCGGGATCGTCGATGCGGGCGGCGAGGCCGAGGTCGAGCCGTGCCCCGTCGGGTGGGAAGGTGATCTCGAGCGGCGGCTTCAGCGTCGCCGCGATGGTCTTGGGCACGTCGCGACGCAGATGACGCAGCGGCGGCGGCAGGCTCGCGGACGTCGCCTTCAGCACGCCGCGCGGCGGCGGGATCGGCTCCGGGTCGAAGCCGATGCGCTGCCAGGCGTCGAAGAGGATCGGCGCGGCGGCGAGCCGGCCGACGAGGCCCGGCACCGGCGCGCCGTCGGGACGGCCGACCCAGACGGCGACGGTGAGGCGGCGATCGAAGCCCACCGCCCAGGCGTCGCGATGGCCGTAGGACGTGCCGGTCTTGTGGGCGAGACGGCCGGCGAGCGCGTTCTGCGGTGGCGGCGCGCCGCGCAGGATGTCGGAGACGTACCAGGCCGCCACCGGATCGGTGAGCCGGCGGCGGTCGTCGGCCCGGTCGGGCTCGTCGAGGCGGCGGACGACCGCCCGGGTCTCGCCGCCGCGGGCGAGGCCGGCATAGAGGCGAGCGAGATCCTCGAGGCGGATGCCGACGCCCCCGAGGCCGACGGCGAGGCCGACCGGCGAGCGCTCGTCCATCACCGGACGGCCACCGGCGTTCTTGAGTCGACTCACCAGCGCTTGGGGGCCGATCGCCTCGAGCATCTGCACCGCCGGCAGGTTGAGCGATTGTTGCAGGGCGTGGCGAGCGGTGACGGTGCCCTGGAACCCTTGGTCGAAATTCTCCGGCGCCCAGCCGCCCCAACGCGCCGGGCGATCCTCGAGGATGGTCTCGGGATGGGCGAGGCCGTTCTCGAAGGCGAGGGCATAGACGAAGGGTTTCAACGCCGAACCGGGTGAGCGCACCGCGTCGGTGAGGTCGACGGCGCCGGCGCGCGCCGCGTCGAAATAGTCGGGGCCGCCGACCGAGGCGAGAAGCTCGCCCGACCGGTTGTCGAGAACGACGATCGCCGCCGACTGCTTCTGCGGCCACATCTCGGCGCGCTCGCGCAGCAGATGCTCGAGCGTCGATTGGATGCGCAGGTCGACGGTGGTGCGATGGAGCCGCGCCTGCGGCCGTTCGCCGACCAGCGTCTCGGCGAGATGGGGGGCGAAGGCCGGGAAGGGGCGGCGCTCGCGCGGCACCGGTTCGCGACGGGCGCGCTCGGCGTCGTCGGCGGCCAGGACACCCGCGGCCGCGGCGCGGGCGATCACCCGGTCGCGGGCACGGCGCGCCGCCTCGGGGAAGCGATCGGGGCGGCGGGTCTCGGGCGACTGCGGCAGGGCGACGAGGAGGGCGGCCTCGGCGGTCGACAGCCGTTTCGGTTCCTTGCCGAACCAGGCGAGCGAGGCGGCGCGCACGCCCTCGAGGTTGCCACCGTAGGGGGCGAGCGACAGGTAGGAGCCGAGGATCTCGCGTTTCGACCAGCGGCGCTCGAGCTCGAGGGCGCGGACGACCTGCCGGCGCTTGGCGGCGAGATCGCGGGTCTCGCGCGGCTCCAGCAGGCGGGCGACCTGCATGGTCAGCGTCGAGGCACCGGAGACGATGCGGCCGTGGGCGATCCCCTGGAGCGCGGCGCGGACGACGGCACGCGGATCGACGCCGCCGTGGGCGAAGAAGCGGGCGTCCTCGTGGGCGAAGAGCAGGTCGAGGAAGCGCGGGTCGACGTCGTCGACGCCGACCGGTAGGCGCCAACGGCCGTCTTCCGTGAGGAAGGGACGCAGGAGCCGACCGTCGCGGTCGAGCACCACGGTGGAGCGGACCTCGGCGAGCGCCGGGTCGAGCGGCGGCAGGCGCGAGGCTTCACCGTGGATCGCGGAGAGACCGGCGGCGACGCCCATCAGTCCCACGACCGCCGCGACGTAGAGGTGCAAGGCGAGGCGGGAGCGCCTCGTCTCGCGTCTCGGTGTCTCGGCGGCGGGATCGACGGAGGTCACGTCGGGTCCTCTCGGTGTGGTGACGGCGGGGGCCGGGCCGGTCGGCGCTCGGCCCCTCCCCCTCACTTCGCCGGGGCGATGTCGATCGACCCGAAGGCGGTGCGGCCGTAGCGCTCGGGGCGATACATGTCCTCCACCACCGCCGGCGGATGCACGTAGCGCCCGGGGGTCACCACCCGGACGCCATAGGCGACCTCGAACACCGCGTCCTGACCCGACGAACGATCGAAGGCGGCGACGAAGCGGTCGTCGCGGTACTCGGTCGACATCGGCTCGACCGAATCCTTCAGCCATTCGAAGGCCGGCACGTCCTTGCCGGCGAGGAGCTTCGGATCGGCGATCTCGAAGCCGGCCGGCAGGCGGTCGACCAGGACGATACGGGCGGATTCGGCCTTCGGCTCGCTGACCCGCAGCACCACCACCAAGCGATCGGTCTGGCGCAGCTTGGTCATGTCCGCCTTCGAGCCGTCCGGCTTGAAGAAGAAGCGCTCGACCGTGTAGCCGTTCGCGGCCGCCGGTTCGGGGGTGATCGGGTGGCCGGAGGTGGTCACCACCACGGTGGCGGCGAGCTTGCGGTCGACCGACGGATCGATCTTCACCGTCACCGGGCGACCGTCGAGCCGGTCGGCGCGGAAGGTGCGGTAGTAGGCGCCGGTCTTCTCCTCCACCGTGTCGCCGTGAGTGACGACGGCCTTCAGCCGTTCGGTCTCCTTGGCGAGCGAGGCGGCGGCCATCACCATCCAGGCCTGTTCCTGGGTCGAGGAATGGGGTCTGAGGTTGCGCGCCGCCTCGACGGCGAGGCCGACGGTCATGATCTCCTCGAGCGGGCGTCCGCTCTCGGCCATCAACGCCATGGTGCCGGCGGCGTCACGTAGCGGCGAGCCGTAGTCCTCACGCCAGATCCGCTCGTTCTCGATCGCCTTCAGGCGGGTCGCCGCGGCGCGGAACACCGGAGCGGCGCGGCCGCGATCGCCGAGCAGCGACAGGCCGGCGGCGAGTTGGGCGCGGGCGAGCGGCGAGGCGAAGAGGTCGATCTTCTGGTCGGAGAGATAGCGCAGGTCGCCCATCACCGGCCGGCCGTTGCGGGCGAGCACGTAGATCGCATAGGCGAGGTCGGCCGCGTCCTTGGGCTCGGGATCGGAGGTGTTGGCGACCTGATTGCGCAGCCGGTCGAGGGCGAGGTCGAAGGCCTTCTGCGGCACCGTCAGGCCGCGTTCGCGAGCGCGGGTCAGGAAGTCCGAGACATAGGCGTCGAGCCACAGATGGTCGCCGCCGCTCGACCCCCAGAGACCGAAGGAGCCGTTCGAATCCTGACGGCTCAACACCCGGTCGATGGCGCCGCGCAGTCGTTCGTCGATGCCGGTGTCGAGGGCGAGGCGCTCCTCGGCCGCCAGCTTTTCGACATAGAGGAGCGGCATCGCCCGGCTGACCACCTGTTCGGTGCAGCCGTGCGGATAGCGATCGAGGGCACGCAGCAGCGCCGGCACGTCGAGAGCCGACCAGGGCGCCACCGACAGCGACACCGAGCCGGTGCCGGGCAGGAAATCGGCGAGGAGATCGGACGAGACGGTCATCGAGGCGCCCGGTTCCAGCGTCTTCACCGAGCGTCGGTAGACCTCGGTGGTCGGCGGCTGGACGTCGAGCAGCAGCGATTGGGTGGCGTCGAGCCCGGGTCCGGTGAGGCGGACCGCGATCGAGGCGCGGCCGATGCCGGCGGCGGTCACCGATACGACGAATTCGCCGCGGCCCTTGGCCTTCAGCGGGATCTTCGCGGTGAGCGCCTCCGCCGGCACGACGATCGGCCCGCGGATGTCGAGATCGAGGGTGTAGTCGCCGGCGGGCGCCTCGACGTTGTCGAGAGCGAAATGCAGGCGGGAGCGATCGCCGACGGCGAGGAAGCGCGGCACCGTCGGTTGCACCACCACCGCATCGCGGACGACGACCTCCTTCGCCGCGTGACCGACCTTGTCCTTCGTCCAGGCGATGGTCATCACCCGGACGGTGCCGTTGAAGGCCGGTACGTCGAAGACCACCTCCGCCGTACCGTCGGGGCCGACGTCGACGACGCCGGAATAGCGGGCGAAGGGCGCTTCGCGCGGCGGGGCGGCCGACATGTCGGCACCGCCGTCGCCGCCGGAGCGGATGGCGCCGCGCGACCCCTGCATACCGTCGATGAGGAAGCCGTAGAGATCGCGGACCTCGGTCGCCAGCTGCTTCTGGCCGAAGAACCAGCGGCCGGGATCGGGCGTCTCGTAGCGGGTCAGGTTGAGGATGCCGACGTCGACGGCGGCGACGACGACGTGCGCCTTCTCGCCGCCGGCGAGGCCGGCGAGCTTCACCGGGATCTTCAACGTCCCGCGCGGCCGGATCAGATCCGGCGTGGCGAGGGCGACGTCGACGCGGCGCGAGGCCGGATCGACCGCGAACCAGCCGACGCCGACGGCGCGGCCGGGCTGGCGGTGGGCCTTGGCGTCGAGCGGCCGGTGGGCGATGGCGACGACGTGGACGCCGGCGCCCCAAGCCGGATCGGCGGCGAAGGAGACGGTGGCGCCCGCGGTGTCGACGTCGACCACCTTCATCGCCTCGACCCGGTCGGTGACCACCGCGACGGTGGCCGTGCCGGCGAAGCGCGGCCTCAGCCGCACCTCGACGTTCTCGCCGGCGGCATAGGCCGATTTGTCGAGCGCGACGTCGAGCACGTCGGGAGCGTCGGCCTTGTCCGAACTCGCCCAGCCGACGGCGAAGTTCACCGTGGTGACCGGGCGGCGATCGTCGCCGACCTTGAGCTCGAGCCGATAGTCGCCCCAGTCGACCGGCACGGAGAGGCGGGCCGGATCGCCGACGCCGAGGTCGAGCCTTCCGTCGGCCACCTTGCGGGAGGTCCGGATCACCTCGTGATCCCACTTGCCCTCGGTGTTGAACCACTGCCAGCGCCTGGTGACCGAATAGAGTTCCCATCGCACCCCCTTCACCTCGCGGCGGGTGCCGTCGGGCAGGGCGGAGAGGAGGGCGAAATCGGCCTTGCCGCCGGGGGCGAGCGCGGTGGACTCGAAGAGCTTCCTGACGCCGATCACCGGACCGGCCGGCAGGATCGGCACCGTGACCAGACGCTCGACGGCGCGACCGCCGGCCTCGGTGACGGCGACGTCGATCTTGGCCCGCAAAGGCCGGGTGACGATCGCCTCGGGGATGGCCACGGTGAGGCGGGCGCGGCCGTCCTCGTCGGTGGCGCCGAGATCTTCCAGTTCCTTGGTGACGCTCTCGAACGTCTCGTCGTCGAGGCCGACGGAGTATCCGGCGAGACCGGGAACGGTGGTGTCGTCGGCCAATTCGACGGTCACGTCGCCGCGCAATTCGAGATCGACGCCGGGAGCGCCGTAGAGATGGCGGGCTTCGACGTCGACCACCGCCGGCTCGCCGACGCGCAGCCGTTCGGTCACCGGCGTCAGGGTCACGTCGATCCGTTCGGGCACGTAGTCGGCGACGAGGAAGGTGGTCTCGCCGATCGGCGGGCGCTTGGGATCGGCGTGGGCCTTGATCCGCCAGGTGCCGGTCTGGACGCCGGAGATCAGCGCCAGCGACCAGGCGCGACCGCCGTCGCCCTGATCGGCGACCGCCTGACGACGGTATTCGACGCCGTCGGGGCGCTGGACCACCAGTGTCAGCGGCAGGCCGGGCACGGCCAGGCCCTTGGCGTCGCGCAGCAAGGTGGTGACGTTCACCGTCTCGCCGGTGCGATAGACGCCGCGCTCGGTGACGACGAAGGCGTCGAGCCCCTTCGGCGCGATGCGCCCCTTGACGCCGCGGTCGGTCAGATCGAAGGCGGATTGGACGAGATCGAGGAAGCCGTAGTCGCCCTTGCCGTCGGCGGCGGCGACGACGCCGGGCGCCGAACCGCCCGAACCGCGGGTGAGCCCGGCGGCGAAGGTGACACGGCCGGTATCGTCGGTGGTGGCGGTGGCGAGCACCTCGTTGTTCTTGGCGATGAGGCGCAGTTCGATGCCCTTCACCGGGCGGGCGTCGGTCAGCGAGCGGACGATGACGTCGACGCCGTCGTCGCCGGAGAAGGCGGTGAGGCCGAGATCGGAGACGACGAACCACTGGGTGGCGAGATCCTCCCAGCCGTCGAATTCGACGCCGTCGTCGTCGAGTTCCGTCTTGCCCGGCAACTTGGCGGTCATGACGTAGACGCCGGGTTCAAGTCGGCCGACGGCCTCGAGCACCGGGAAGGCGGTGATCACGTCCTTGTTGAGCTCGGAAGTGATCGCCATCGAACCCTTCCACACCTGCGTGCCGCTCTCGTCGGCGAGCTTGCGTGTGCGTGAGCCGTCGAGGTTCGACAGGAACATGTCGTTGCGCAGGGTCGGCGCGAGCGAGCGATCGCCGATACGGAAGACCTTGACGTCGACCGAAGGCGTGTTGACGGCGACGACCGGCAGTCCTTCCTGGCCGTTCCTCGGCAGAACGTAGTTGCGGCCCGTGAAGCGCACGGTGGGCGAACGGTCGCGGACGTATATGTCGTAGTCGGCCGCCTTCATCAGGTCCTCGCCGACGGTCGAGGGCAGGCCCTGCCGCAGCACCACCCCGTAGCGCTTGCCGTGTTCGAGGCCGTCGACGCAGATCTGCCGCGCCTCCACCGAGATCGCCGGGTTGGCGAGGCCGGAGACGGCGACGAAGGTGGCATAGTCGACCTTGCCGGAGGTGACGAGGTCCTCGGAAAAGGTGAAGCAGGCACGCGGGGAGACCGCGTCGGAATCGATCTTGTTCTCGAGCACCCGGAAGCCGTGGGCCGGCCGCAGCTTGTCGTACTGGGCTCGGGCCTCGGGGGTCTCGGCGGTCTTCAGCGAGGCGCGCAGGACGGCGAGCGCGACGCGGAAATCCTCGGTGCGGACGTAGGTGAGCGCCAGGACGTTGAGCGCCTGTGCTTCCACCTGCGGTTCGCGAGCGAGGAGATAGCCGCGGTAGGCGGCGGCGTGGGCGTCGCTGCGCAGTTGCCAGCGCACCGAGTAGTCGGCGACGTCCAGCATCGCCGCACCGACGGCGAAGCGGGTCCAGTTGCGCGGATCCTTCGGTTCGACCACGGCGAGGCGGCCGTAGAGGGTCTGCACCGACCCCCAGTCGGATTTCTGGAAGGCCACCTCGGCGGCCTGCTTCAGACGGACGGGATCGCCTGCGCCCTCGGCCTTCGGCTTCAGTCGGGTCTCGAGGCGGGTCGCGTCGTTCGCCAGATCGTCGCGGGCGAAGAACTTGTCGGCGGCCGGTGCGGGCGTCGCGATCAGCCCGGCGAGAAGTGCGAGGCCCAGGAGCCCGGTGCGAGCGAAACCGATCATGACGCCCTCTTCTTGCTCGGACGGGAGGAGAACCGTCGCCTCACTGCGGATCGGGTCGGCTCGCCCGCCGCGCGGCGGGCGCGTCCCCTCACCGTCGGCGATGATAGCAGCAACTCCGCCGTCCTGTCGCGCGGCGCATCGATCGCCGACGGCCTCTCGACGAGCGCGCCGGCCTCTGCGAAGCTCCTCCGGCCGGCCCTCACGGTGATGACCGACGCCGGCCCGAGGAGGGTTCCGCGATGATCCGGCACGTCCCACGACACGGTTCCGCCCATCACGGACGAGGCGGCCGCATCACCGCCGCCGATTGGCACGGTCGGCTCGTCGGCGGGCGATGCGGCGGGCCGGCGCTCGCGGCTCTGGCCGTGGCGCTCGCGACGATCGCTCCGGCGCTCGCTCAGGCCCCCGCCGCGCGGCCGCCGGTCGATGCGGCCAGGGCGCTCGAGGCGGCGCGGCTCGCCTACGAGGCGCTGCCCCTCGCCGAACGTGTCGACATCCAGGACGGTCTGGTGTGGACCGGCGACTATTCCGGATCGCTCGACGGGACCTTCGGGCGGATGACCTTCGAGGCCATCGCCGCCTTCCAGACGCGCCACCGCTTCGCCTCCGACGGGATCCTGACCGCCCCGGCCCGCAAGCTGCTCGGCGAGACGGCGACGAAGAAGAAGACCGCCTTCGGTTTCCAGGCCGTCGACGACAAGGCGACCGGCGTACGCATCCATCTGCCGACCAAGCTGCTCGGCCCGGCCCAGAAGGGACCGAAAGGCAGCGGCTGGGTCTCGCGGGACGGCCGCGTCCGCGTCGACACATGGGCCTCCACCGAGACCGACCTTCCCGGCTTCTTCGAACGGATGAAGGCGGATGTGCCCGGCCGCAAGGTGGTCTACGCCGTACTCAGGGCCGACTGGTTCGTCATCTCCGAAGAAACCGGCGGCCTCCGCCGGTACGCCCGGTTCGTCCGAGGACCGGAGGGGATCCGCGGCTTCTTCTTCACCATCGACGCGTCCCTCGCCGCCGAGCTCGACCGGGTGGTCATCGCCACCGCCGGGCGGTTCGAGCCCTTTCCGGGCACCGCGACCGGGATCGCCGCCGCGACACCGGGCACGGCCGCACCGGGGGCGCCGACGGCACCGGCCACCGCACCGGCCGCGCCCATCCCGGTCGCCCCGGGGGCGAGTGGTCTGGCGGTGACGGCCGACAAGGTGATCACCGCCTCCGCCGCGGTCGCCGGATGCCGGACGTTGACGGTCGGCGGAAGGCCGGCGACGGTCGCCTTCGCCGATGGCGGCGGCATCGCCACGCTCGCCGTCGCCGGCGGCAAGGGCGGGGCGGTCCGGTTGGGATCGACGTCGGGTGCGGCGAGCGTGCTGGCCGTCGGAGAGAGCGGCGGGCGGGCCGCGATCGTCGCCGTTCCCGGCGAGACCGCCGGCGCGCGGCTGCGCGCGGTGCTGCAGCGCGGCGGCCAGGGTGCACCGGTGTTCGACGCCGGCGGCGGACTCCTCGGGCTCGTCGTCGGGCGGCCGGACGAGGCGCGCGCCATCGCCGGACTCATCCCCCCGGCGGACTATGCGCTCGCGGCGACGCCGGCGATCGAGGCCGCGGTCATCGCGGCGGGCGGTGTGATCGCGCCGCCGACGGGAGGCGCGGCGACCACCACCGGGCGTCTCGTCGCCGAATGGGCCGGGCGGATCGTGGCGATCGACTGCCGCCGTTGAGGCGACGGGCGGCGACCGCGCCGGAATCGCCGAACCGGAGCGACACGGCCCGGCCCGGCCCGGCCCGGCCCGGCCCGGCGGGTTCATCCCGCATTCAGGCTTCGCCGGCTAGTGTTCATTCATCCGCACCGGTAGGTACGCGTGATCGCGTCCATCGTATCGTGATTCGCGGATGTGCACGTCGTCCTCGCAAGAGTCACGCCAGTGGAATGGTGGACGAATGAGTTCCTCTTCCCTTCGAATTCATGAGTCATCGATCTCTGTGGACGATTTCGACATCATTTGTTCGAAGAACGGATCGGTACTCGCTTTCCATCGTCCTGACATCGATCGGAATTGAAACATGCGATGAAGCGGCCGGGTGGTCGCCTCATGGTGCCTCGTGCGCGTTCGCCCCTCCACGGAGAGACAGCATGCCCCGTGCGATCCTGTCCCGTCTGATGACGGTCGTGATGTTCCTTCTCGCAACGGCCGTCGCGCCGCTCCATGCCCAGACGCCGACGGAAGCACGCTTCGCTCTGGTGATCGGCCAGGACGGTTATTCCGAGCAGGCGCTGCCCACCGCGGCCAACGATGCCGGCCTGATCGCCGACGTGCTGCGGGATGCCGGCTTCGACGTGACCGGTATCCGCAACGCCGATCACGCGACCCTGATGCAGCAGGCCGGCGCCTTCATCGATCGGGTCGCCGCCGCGGGGCCGGGCGCCGTCGCCGTCGTCTACTACTCCGGCTACGGCCTGCAGTACGAGGGCGAGAACCATCTCGTTCCGATCGGCGCGCGCCTCGCCGCCGAGGCCGACATCCCGAAGGAGACGGTCCGGGTCAACGAGTTGCTCCAGGGGCTGCTCGAACAAAAGGTCAAAGCGAGAATCGTCCTGCTCGACGTCGCCTATCGCCATCCCTTCAGGCCGGAAGGGCGCGGCCTCGTCGGCGGTCCGGCGCTGATCGAGGCCCCGGCGGGTCTTCTCGTCGGGTTCAACGCGGCACCGGGAACGGTCGTCGCGCCGCCGACTTCGGGCGACTATGGCGAATACGCCTCGGCGCTGGCCGAGATGATGCGCGAGGGTGGCCTGCCGATCGAGGACGTGCTGGCGCGCGTCCGGCTGCGCGTCGATCAGCGCACCAACGGCACCGCGGTGCCCTGGTTCACCTCGAAATTGACCGAAGGGATCCGGTTGTTCGACCGCGCGCCGGATGCGGCGGCCGCCGACGCCACCGGTTCGGCGGCGATGCGCTCCGACCCGATCGCCGAGATGGAGGCGCTGAAGGCGTTGCGGGCGAAGCCGATGAAGGATCTCTCCGAAGACGAGGCCTATACCGCGGCCCTGGCCGAGGACACGGTCGACGGCTATCGGTCCTACCTCGAGGCTCACGCCCGGACCCGCCACGCCAAACGGGTGCAGGCCATGCTCGCGGCGCGGCGCGAGGCCACGTGGTGGGCGCGGGCGGTCGCGGACGACACGACGCGAGCCTACTGGACCTATCTGAAGACCTATCCCGAGGGACCGCACGCGGAAGAGGCGCGGACGCGCCTCGCCGATCTGCAGGCCGCGGTGGAACCGCCGCCGGTGTTCGACGAGGTCGTCTACGAGGATCTGCCGCCACCGCCGGTCGAGGAAGTGGTCATCGTCCGGCGCCGGCGGGTCGTCGACTTCGGCCTCCTCGACTTCCTGCCGCCCCCGCCGCCGCCGATCATCGTGCTGGCGCCGCCGGCGTTCCTCTTGCCGCCGCCGCCGCGAGTCGGGTTCGGCTTCCTGCCGATCCCGCTGTTGCCGCCGCCGGTCGCCGTGCTGCCGCCTTTCGTCGGACGCCCCTTCTTCCCGCCGGACAGGGTCGGCTTCCGCCCCGGCGGCAAGGGCCCCGGTCTGATCCGGGATCTCGGCGGACCGGGTCGGCCCGGCTTCGCCGGACCCGTGGGCTTCCCGGGCCGGCAGGGGTTGATCGGACGTGGCCCCGGAGCGGGCTTCGCCGGGGTCGGCCCCGCCGGGCGCCCGACGATGATCGGTCGCGGGTCGCGCAATCCGCAGAATTTCGGCGGTGCGCAGGGCTTCGCCGGACCGCGCGGGCTCACCGGCCGGCCGGGACCGGCCGGCTTCCAGGGCCTGCCGAGCCGCGATCTCGGGCTGCCGGGGCCGCAGGGCCTCACCGGTCGGCGTGCGCCGGCCGGCTTCGGCTTCGGCGGACGACAGAGCCCGCAGGGTCTCACCGGCCGTCAGGGACCGGGCGGTTTCCAAGCTCTGCCGAGCCGCGGTCGGGGGTTGCCCGAGCCCCAGGGTCTCACCGTCCGCCGCGGGCCGTCGGGCTTCCAGGGGTTCGGTGGGCCACGGGGACCGCAGGGTCTCTCCGGGGTGTCCGGACCGGCCGGATTCCAGGGCTCGCCGAGCCGCAATCAAGGTCTGTTGCAGGGCCTGTCGCGCGCGCATCCGAGCCAGTTCGGCCGCCGGGGGCTTCCCGGCCGGCCCGACGTCTCGGGAATGCCCGGCGTGCGGACGATGCCCGGCACGGCCCAGCCGCAGTTCCGCAGCCCCTTCCAGCAGCAACGCATCCTGCAACAGCAGCAGATGCGGTCGGGGCAGTTCGGCATGCCGTCGCAACCCGCGTTCCCGCAGTTGCAGGGGGCGCCGCGTTCGTCGCCGTCGCAACACATGATGCGGCAGCAGGTCCCGTCACCGCAGTTCCAGCCGCAGCGGGTTCAGCCTCAGTTCCAGCCCCAGCGGGTCCAGCCGCCGCGCGTCTACCAGATGCCGCAGTTCCAACAGCCGCCGCGGATCCAGCAGATGCCCCGCATCCAGTCGGCGCCCCGCATGCCGCAGTTCCAGCCGGCGCCGCGCATGCCGCAGTTCCAGCCGATGCAACGCGTCCAGCAGGCGCCGCGCATGCCGCAGATGCAGGCGCCGCGCGTACCGCAGATGCAGCGGATGCAGGCACCGCCGCAGCAACGGCGGTTCTGCCCGCCGGGCCAGCGCTGCTGACCGTCGCGACCGGCTCGCGCCGTTCGAACGACCCCGAGGCGCCGTATCCGCGAGGGTGCGGCGCCTCTCGTCCTTCCGGCGCCGCACCCTCGCGGATCGGAAAAGGAAACCCCGCCGCGACGTCACCGTCGGGCGGGGTCCGAAGTGTGCGGCGGGTGATCCCCCCGCTCGGCTCGTGCGACGTCCGATCGATCCACGGATCGACCGGCGCCGGATCAGAAGGCGTCGTCCGGGAACGCCATGATCGACTTGCCGCCGGCCATGATGTTGGAGAAGCGCCATCCGGTCTCCGGCAGCAGCCGCTCCATGTAGAAGCGCGCGGTCGCCACCTTGGCGGCATAGAAGCCGTCGTCTTCGTCCGTGCCGATCTTGGGCAGCGACACCTCGACCATCCGTCCCCACAGATAGGCGAGCGCGGTGAGGCCGAAGAGGCGCAGATAGTCGACCGAAGCGGCGCCGGCTTCATCGGGCTTGGCCATGCCGACGCGGGCGATCTGCCCGGTCGCCTGCTGCAGGCGGACGAAGGCCTTGGCGAGCGGCTGGACGAACTCGGCGAGCGCCTCGTTCTCCATGTTCGCCTCGATCCAGGCCTGCACCGGATGGAAGAAGCGGCGCAGGTAACGACCGGCGTGGGCCGGCATCTTGCGGCCGACGAGGTCGAGCGCCTGGACGCCGTTGGTGCCCTCGTAGATCTGGGTGATGCGGGCGTCGCGGACGTACTGCTCCTGACCGTGCTCCCGGATGAAGCCATGACCGCCGAAGACCTGGACGCCGAGGTTCGTCACCTCCGAGCCCACGTCGGTCATGAAGGCCTTGACGATCGGCGTCAGCAGGAAGACGAGGTCGTCGGCCTCCTGGCGCTTCATCGCGTCCGGATGATGCTTGGCGATGTCGAGCGACGTCGCCACCCACTGGCCCAGCGCCCGGCAGCCTTCGATGTAGGCCCGCTGGGTGAGCAGCATGCGCCGCACGTCCGGATGCACCAGGATCGGGTCGGCCGCCTTGTCCGGCGCCTTGGTGCCGGAGATCGAACGACCCTGGATGCGGTCGCGGGCGTAGAGCACCGAGTTCTGCCGCGACACCTCGGCGAGGCCGAGGCCCTGCATGCCGACGGCCAGACGCTCGGTGTTCATCATCGCGAACATCGCGTTGAGGCCCTTGCCCGGCTCGCCGATCAGCCAGCCGGTCGCCCCGTCGAAGTTCAGGACCGCGGTGGCCGAGGCCTTGATGCCCATCTTGTGCTCGATCGAGCCGCAGACGGCGCCGTTGCGCGCCCCGAGCGAACCGTCGTCCTTCACCAGATACTTCGGCACCAGGAAGAGCGAGATGCCCTTCACCCCCTTGGGCGCGCCCTGGATGCGGGCGAGCACGAGGTGGACGATGTTCTCGGTGAGGTCGTGCTCGCCGGCCGAGATGAAGATCTTGGTGCCGGTGATGGCGTAGCTGCCGTCGCCGTTCGGCACCGCCGCGGTGCGCAAGAGGCCGAGGTCGGTGCCGCAGTGCGGCTCGGTCAGGCACATGGTGCCCGACCACACGCCCTCGACCATCCTGGGCAGATACTTCGCCTTCAGCTCCTCCGAGCCGTAGCCCGACAGCGACACGTAGGCGCCGTGGGAGAGACCCGGATACATGCCGAAGGAAAGGTTCGACGAGCAGATCATCTCGGTGATCAGCGTGTCCACGGCGAAGGGCAGGCCCTGACCGCCATAGGCGGGATCGCAGGCGATCGAGGTCCAGCCGCCGTCGCGGAACTGGTCGTAGGCTTCCTTGAAGCCCTTCGGCGTGCGCACCACGCCGTTCTCGTAGGCGCAGCCTTCCTCGTCGCCGGAGCGGTTGACTGGGAAGAGCACCTCCTCGCAGAGCTTGGCGGCCTCCTCCAGCACCGGATCGACGAGATCGCGGCCGAACTCCTCGTAACCGGGGAGCTCGGTCAGGGCGTCGCCGTCCATCAGTTCGTAGAGGCAGAAGCGCATGTCGCGCAGGGGAGCCTTGTACAGGGGCATCGGTCGCTCCTCAGTTGCGCAGCGGCTTGCCGGTCTCGAGCATGTGCTCGACACGGGCGAGGGAGCCGGGGGTACGGACGAGGCGCATGAAGCCCTCGCGTTCGAGCTCGTAGAGGCGATCCTCGGTGACCGGGGTGGTCACGTCGGTGTCGCCGCCGGACAGCACGCCGGCCACCTCGTCGGAGACCACCACGTCGTGCGGCGTCGCCTTGCCGAGACGGGCGAAGCCGGCCACCGCCATGTTGAGGCCCGAACGGGCGGTCGCGCCCGGCAGCACGAAGGTCGGAGCCTCCGGGGGTGCGTAGCCCTCGACCATCGACAGCGCCTTCGCCTTGGCGTCGGCGAGCAGGCGATAGCGGTTCATGGTGATGCCGTCGGTCGGGGCCATGATCATCATCTCCTTGGCCTCGGCCGCCGACTTGGCGACCTGGGCGGTGGAGATCATCTCGAAGACCTTGCCGACGACCGGCATGGGTCCCTTCGGCAGCCGGCCGTGGGCGGTCCAGCGACGCAGCAGTTCCTTGCAGCCGCCCCAGCCGGGCAAGAGGCCGACGCCGACCTCGACGAGGCCGGTGTAGGTCTCGGCATGAGCCTGGATGGCCGAGCAGTGCATCAGGATCTCGCAGCCGCCGCCGAGCGCCATGCCGGAGGGAGCGGCGACCGTCGGGAACGGCGCGTAGCGCAGGGCCTTGTAGGTCGCCTGACCGGAGGCCACCAGATTCTCGATCTCGGGCCAGGCCGCGATGTTGGCGGCGAAGAGCGCGAGGCCGAGATTGGCGCCGACCGAGAACTGCGAGCCCTCGTTGTAGACGACCATCGCCTTGTAGGACTTCTTCACCAGCGCGATCGACTTGCCCAACAGCGCGATGATGTCAGGATCGAGCGCGTTCATCTTCGAGGTGAACTCGAAGCAGACGACGCCGTCGCCGATGTCCCAGAGCGATGCGGAGCCGTTCTTGAGGATCGGCTGGGCGGAGAGCTTGATGTCGGCGAGCATGAGCACGCCCTCGGGGCGGACCACGTCGCGCCAAGCGCCGTCGAGGCCGAGGCACTGACGCCGGCCGTTCTCGATGCGGTAGAAGCTCTTGCCGGCGGCGGTCCTCAGGATCGGGGCGACCGGCAGGCCGGCCTTCTCCAGACGGGCGACGAAACCGTCGACGCCGATCTCGTCGATCAGCTCGAAGGGACCCTTCTTCCAGTTGTAGCCGAGGCGCATGGCCTCGTCGATCGCATCGACCTCGTCGGCGGCGTCACCGACCAGCAGCGCCGCGTAGGCGAGCGTGCGACCCATGACGTTCCAGGCGTAGCGGCCGTGGAGACTGTCGTGGTCGAGCAACTTGCCGAGCGAGCGGCCGGCGTCGCCGAGCGCCGGCACGTCGGCCTTGCGCTGGGTGCGATAGTCGCCGGTGGCGAGGTCGATCGCCTCCTTGACCTTGCCCTTCTCGCGGTTCAGCCGGTAGAAGCCGCCCTTGCCTTTGCGGCCGGTGTAGCCGTCCTTGATCATCCGCTCGATCAGCGGCGCCGGACGGTTCATGGCGTGGAACATGTCCTCCGCCGGAAGCGCGCCGGCGAGGCTGGCGTTGACGTGCGGCATCAGATCGAGGCCGACGAGGTCGAGCAGACCGAAGACGCCGGTCTTGGGGATGCCGAAGGGCCGGCCGATGATCGCGTCGGCGTCCTCGATGGCGACGCCGAGATCGAAGGCCTCGACCACCGCCGCCTGCAGCCACATGACGCCGAGACGGTTGGCGATGAAGCCGGGACGGTCCTTGCAGGCCACCACCGACTTGCCGAGCCGATGATCGGCGAACCGGGAGACGGCGGAGACCGCCTCCGGCCGGGTCTTCGCGCCGGCCACGACTTCGAGAAGCCGCATGTAACGCGGCGGATTGAAGAAGTGGGTGACGAGGAAGTCCGCGGCGAAGGCGTCCGACAGGCCGGCGACCAGCTTGTCGAGCGGGATGGTCGAGGTGTTCGACGACACCGCAGAGCCCGGTTTGCGGACCGCGTCGATCTTGGCGTAGAGCGACTGCTTGAGGTCGAGCCGCTCGATGATCGCCTCGACGATCCAATCGCAATCGGCGAGGAGGCCGATGTCGTCCTCGATGTTGCCGGGGGTGACGAGCTTGGCGGCCGCCTTCGACATGAAGGCGGCGGGATCCGCCTTCAGGAGTTTCTCCACCGCGCCCTTGGCGATGGCCGAACGGTCACCGCCCTCGGGGAGGTTGGGCGGGACGATGTCGAGGAGGACGACGGGCGTCCCCGAGTTGGCGACATGGGCGGCGATCCCCGCACCCATGACGCCGGCGCCGATGACGGCGACCTTCTTGATGGGGGAGATGGACATCACAGCGCCTCCAGGATGGTGGCGATACCCTGGCCGCCGCCGATGCACTGGGTGGCCAGACCGGTCTTGAGGCCTTCGCGCTTCATCAGCGAGGCGACCTTGCCGACGATGCGGGCGCCGGTGGCGCCGAGCGGGTGACCGAGCGCGATGGCGCCGCCGTCGAGGTTGATCTTCGCCGGATCGAGGCCGAGGTCGCGGATGCAGGCGAGCGACTGCGAGGCGAAGGCCTCGTTGAGCTCGACCACGTCGATCGATTTGACGTCGATGCCGGCGCGGGCGGCGGCCTTCAGCGACGAGCCGACCGGGCCGATGCCCATGATCTCCGGGTCGCAGCCCGAGATGGCGATCGACTTGACCACGGCGAGCGGTTCGAGACCGTTCTTCTCGGCGTAGTCGAGCGAGCAGACGAGCACCGCGGAGGCGCCGTCGGTGAGCGGCGAGGAGGTGCCGGCGGTGACGGTACCGTCGGCCGAGAAGGCCGGCTTCAGGGTGGCGAGGCCCTCGGCGGTCGTCTCCTGGCGGATGCAGCCGTCAGTGGCGATCACCTTGCCGCGCTTGTCGGTGACGGGCACGATCTCGGCCTCGAACCGGCCCTCTGCACGGGCGGCGTTCGCCTTGGCGTGGGAGGCGACGGCGAAGGCCTCCATCTCGGCGCGCGAGATGCCCCAGCGCCTGGCGATGTTCTCGGCGGTGTCGCCCATGCCGATGTAGGCGCCGGGCAGCGCGGCGGCGAAGTCCGGATCGGGCATCGGGTTGAAGCCCATCATCGGCACACGGCTCATGCTCTCGACGCCGGCGCAGACGAAGGCCTCGCCCGCGCCCATCAGGATGGCGCCGGCGGCGGAATGGACCGACTGCATCGAGGACCCGCAGAAGCGGTTGATGGTGACGCCGCCGACCGACTGCGGCAGGCCGGCCATCAGGCCGACGAGACGGGCCATGTTGAGGCCCTGCTCACCTTCCGGGAAGGCGCAACCGAGGAGCAGGTCCTCGATGTCGTCGACCTTGACGCCGGTGCGCGCGACGAGGGCGGCGATCACCTGGGCGGCGAGGCGGTCCGGACGGACGGTGGCGAGCTCGCCCTTCTTGGCGAGGGTGAACGGCGAACGGGCATAGCCCGCGACGACGACCTTCTTCATCGACGTGTCTCCATGGGGTGGATTTCGGGTGGGAGGGTCGTCGAGAAGGCCGGGTCGAGGATCGACCGGTTTCTCAGACCGTCCCGGGAGAGGCACCGCGCTCCGTGAGGGTCTCGAGCGCGGCGCGCTCGATCTCCTTGAGTTCGGAGAGCGTGGTCTTGACCGCCTGCAACTGGGCCTCGAGCAGATCGATCCGCTCGCGGGCCTTGCGGGCGAGATGCTGGACCTGTTCCGTCTGCGTCGCGTCGAGCGCGTAGAGGTCCAGGTATTCCTTGATGTCGCGCAGCGAGAAGCCGAGCTGCTTGCCGCGCAGGATGAGGATCATCCGCGCCCGGTCGCGATGGGTGTAGACGCGGGTATTGCCGGCGCGCTGCGGCGAGATCAGCCCCTGGTCCTCGTAGAAGCGGATGGTGCGCGGCGTGACGCCGAGATCCCGAGCGAGCTCGGTGACCGAATAGATCTTGTCCATGACGGAATGGCTCCGCGACCTGCGAGAAATGACCGTTGGGGCCGGATATTGCCCTATACGTCACTTTCCTGTCACGTGAATTCGACATCGAGCGATCTCTGTTCGGTTCCACGGGTTGCGACGGAAAGCCGATCACCGGCGCATTCGCGCCGAAAACGGCCACTTTCTCGAACTCTCGCCGATCGCTCGACGGCGACCGGAGGAGAAGGCCGCATCGGCGGCCGGGGCCGATTCGGCGGATCCGCTCCGCCGCCGACCCTCCACCCGCCTCAGGGTGTGCCCGATTCGGATGACGCCGTGCCGTCGCGCTCGGCCTTCGCCGCCGCTTCCTCGGCGACGAGTTCCTTCTTCGACAGTTTGCCGACCATGGTCTTGGGCAGGGCGGCGCGGATCTCGATCTCGCGCGGCAACTCGATCTTGGAGAGCCAGTCGCCGAGGAAGGCCATCAGGTCCTGCGGCGTGGCGGCGGTGCCGTCGCGCAGCTTGACGAAGGCCTTGGGCGCCTGGCCACGGTACTTGTCGGGCACGCCGATGACCGTCACCTCCTCGACCGCGGGGTGATGGTTCAATGCTTCCTCGATGGCGCGCGGATAGACGTTGTAGCCGCCGCAGATGATGATGTCCTTGATGCGGTCGACGAGGAAGACGTAGCCGTCCTCGTCGCGATAGCCGATGTCCCCGGTCCGGAGCCAGCCGGCGTGGAACTGCTCGGCGGTTTCGCCGGGGCGCTTCCAGTAGCCGCGCATGACCTGCGGACCCTTGACGCAGACCTCGCCCTTCTCGCCGACCGGCAGCTCCGCCTCGCAGGTCACCGGGGTGCGGATCGACAGCGTCGTCTCGGGCAGAGCGAGGCCGATCGAGCCCGGCTTGACCACGCCCTCCACCGGGTTGCAGGTGACCACCGGCGAGGCTTCGGTGAGGCCGTAGCCCTCCACCAGCTTGCAGCCGGTCAGCTTCTCGAAGCGGGCACGCACCTCGACCGGCAGCGGCGCGCCGCCGGAGATGCAGACCCGGATCGAGGAGAGGTCGTGGCCGCCCTTCTCGGCGGCCGAATTGATCGCGGTGTAGATGGTCGGCACGCCGGGAAAGACCGAGGGCTTCTTCTCGGCGATGACCGCCATCACCTGTTCGAGCTCGAAACGCGGCAGCAGGATCAGCTCGGCGCCGAGACGCAGGCCGAAATTCTGCACCACCGTCATGGCGAAGACGTGGAAGAGCGGCAGCACGCCGAGCATCTTCGGCTGTTCACCGAGGAAGTGCGACGGGACCCATTGGACGATCTGCTCGGCGTTGGCCGTGATGTTGGCGTGGGTGAGCATGGCGCCCTTGGGCACGCCGGTGGTGCCGCCGGTGTACTGCAACACGGCGATGTCGTTTTCGGGGTCGACCTTGACCGGCGGGACGGGCTCGCGCCGCGAGGTCAGTTCGCCGAAGGTGACGTGGCGGCCGTCGGCGGGGATCTTGGCGCGATCCTTGCCCTTGAACAGGGTGAAGAGCAGGCGCTTGACCGACGGCAGGATGCCGGCCATCGGACAGACGACGATGGTCTCGAGCTTCGAAGACCCGAGGAGCGAGGCGACCTTCGGATACATGACCTCGAGATCGAGGGTGACCATGATCGATGTGCCGCTGTCGTCGATCTGGTGCTTCAACTCGCGCTCGACGTAGAGCGGGTTGAAGTTGACGACGATGCCGCCGGCCTTGAGCACCGCGAACCAGCAGATGACGTAGTAGGGCGTGTTGGGCAGACACAGGCCGACGCGGGTGCCCTTCTCGACGCCGAGGCGGCGGAAGCCGGCGGCGGCGCGGTCGATCAGGTCACCGATCTCGCGATAGGTCCACTTGGCGCCGAGGAAGTCGATGCACGGCCGTTCGGGCCATTCGGCCACGGCCGTCTCGAAGATGCCGGTCGCCGGACCGGTCGCCACCGTCATGGTTCCCTCCATCCCGTTCTTCTCGGTCGACGGCCCGGAGGGCGGTCGCCGCGGGTTGTTTCATCGAGAAGATCGCGATGCCGGCGTGGCGTCGGCCGCGGAACGCGTCGGTGGGGAGGGGCGCTCGGGACCGCCCGCGGGACGCCGCCTCTCGATCGAGACCGCGGCATCGCTTCCCCACCTCTTCACCACCCTCGCGGCGGGTGGATCAGCCGAGAGCGCCGATCAGCTTCATGGCGACGCCGAGCGAGCCCGCCACCTTGATCTTGCCGAGCGTGTAGCCGAGCATCGGGTCGAGCTTGCCGTCGAGCAGCTTCAAGAGGTTGTCCTGGGTGATCTTGATGGTGCAGTCGGGCGGCACGTCGGTTTCGGCGACGAGAACGGCCGGGGCGGTGCGGGCGTCGAGGACGGACGCACCGTCGTCGCCGAGGTCGAACTTCACCACCGCGCCGAGACGCGACAACGCCGGTAGAACCGATTCGAGTCTTGCTTCCAGGACGTCGCTGACCACGATGAACCACCTCGCTGCGGAGCTTTCCGGAGACCGACGGGAAACTCTGTCTCATACCATTCCCAATACGTCAACATAATTCCCAACCGGGCAAGATCAAGGCGGTGGCGGCGACATTTCTCCGGACCGCAGCCGCGGGTGACCGCCGGCGCGTGGCGCCCGGTCGCGTGGCGTTCCCCTTCGGCGCGAAAATGCGCTAGAGGGGGACGACGACCGTCTCGTGACGGGCCGCCGAATCGCTTCGGGAGGCCGCCGCCGTGCCCTTGCGCATCGCCACCTTCAACGTCGAGAACCTGCTGCGCCGCTTCACCCCCGAACGCGACAAGCGGACGGGCGTGTGGGTTCCCGATCCGGCGGTCGGGCTCTTCGAACACGCCTCGGAAGCCGAGGGCCGCCTGATCGAGAAGGCCTTTCGGGTCGGTGTCTCCGACGACCAGCGCCAGCTCACCGCCCAGGCGATCCGCGACTGCGACGCCGACGTGCTGTGCCTGCAGGAGGTCGACGGGCTCGAGGTGCTGCGCTGGTTCCACGACCGCTATCTGCGGCGCGCCGTCGACGAACCCTACGAACATTTCGCGCTGCTCGAGGGCAACGACCGGCGCGGCATCGACGTGGCGGTGATGAGCCGCCGCGGCTTTCCCATCCGTGTGATGTCGAACGCCTCGCTCACCTACCGCGACCTCGGGCTCTTCAACGACGATCTGCGCCGCTGGGGCGCCGAGATCGACGACCGGGTGTTCAAGCGCGACGCGCTCGAGGTCGAAGTGGAGACGCCGGCCGGACCGCTGACGATCTGGGTCTGCCACTTCAAGTCGATGGGCGAGGGGCGCGATCGCACCATGGCGATCCGACGGGCGGAGGCGCACGCGGTACGCCGACTGGTCGAGCGCCGCTTCGGCGACCGGGTGGCGACGGCCGACTGGATGATCGTCGGCGATCTCAACGACCATCGCGACAAGCTGCGGCTGGAGCGCACCGGCGACGGCCGGCTCGCCCTGCGCCACGAACGAGTCGAGGCGACCGGGCTCGACCCTCTGTTCGCCGACCACTTCGCCACCGACCTCGTCGAACGGCTCGAACCGAACGAGCGCTGGACCCACTACTATCCGGAGGAGCGCGAACTCTCGGCGCTCGACCACCTGTTCGTCTCGCCGGCGCTGGCGCGGGCCAACCAGCGCACCCGGCCGACGGTGATCCGCGCCGGTCTGCCCTACCGGGTGCCGCTCGACCGCCTGACGCCGCCGCAGCCGCCTGTCGCGCGCTACCCGCGCATCGGCTTCGACCGGCCGAAGGCCTCCGACCATTGTCCGGTCGCGGTGTCGCTGCGGCTCTCCGGCGAGGCGGCGCGATGACCGCGGTCGGGAACACCGGGCGAACGGTGGCGCGGATCGAACTCCCGGTCGGGGCGCCGCTCGAGCTCGACGCGACGGGGCGGGAGGCGGTGGCCGCGAATTTCGCGGCGATGACCGCGGTCAATCCGAAGCTGTGGAACGGCCCGTTCTTCCTGTTCGAGGACGCCGGTTTCGACGGCGAGGTCTTCCGCGCCACGGCACGGCCGACCGACTACGCGACGTTCCTCGAATGGCGCGGGCGGGGCTTTCCCGGCGAGGTCCACGCCCACATCTTCCCGGTCCCGGCGCTGACCACCGCCGACCGCCGGCTGCTGGTCGGGGTGATGGGCCGATCGACCGCCAACGCCGGCCTCGCCTATCCGCCTTCCGGCTCCTTCGACCATCTCGACGTGAGCGACGACGAGCTCGATCCGGTCGCCAACATGGTGAGGGAACTCGCCGAGGAGGTCGGCATCGACGCGGACGAGTTCGCGCCCGACCCCGGCTTCACCGTCCTCGCCTCGGGGCGGCGGCGGCTGGCGCTGGTCAAGCGCTGGCGCACCGCTCGGACCACGGCCGATCTCGCCGCGGCGATCGCCGATCACCTCGGGCGCGAGCACGATCCGGAACTCGGCGGCTTCGACTTCGTCGGTTTCGACGAGCGGCTGGAGGCGTCGCGCACCGTCGGCTACGTCAACACTCTGTTGGGGCTCCTGGCGGCGAGCGGCTGACGGCGCGACGGGGACGGTATCGCGGGCCGGATCGCGAGGCTATCATTCGCCGCCGAATCCCCATCCGACCCGCCGGAGCGATCCCATGAAGCGCCGCTACGTCGTCCTCGACGTCTTCACCTCCCGGCCGCTCGAGGGCAATCCGCTCGCCGTGGTGCTCGACGCCGACGATCTCGACACCGGGCAGATGCAGCGCATCGCCCGCGAGTTCAATCTCTCCGAGACGGTGTTCGTGCGCCGCGCCGTGCATCCCGCCCACAGTGCCGAGATCCGCATCTTCACGCCGGGGCGCGAACTGCCCTTCGCCGGTCACCCGACCGTCGGGGCGGCGGCGCTGCTCGCCGAGGAGCGCTTCGGCGACGTCGCCGCGGCGATCGATGCGGTGGTGGTGTTGGAGGAGAAGGTCGGTGTGGTGCGCGCCGCCGTGCGGCTCGATCCGAACCGGCCGACCTTCGCCGAATTCGATGCGCCGCGACTGCCGCGCGAGGTCGCCGGAGAGTTGCCGCCGAAGGGCGCGATCGCCGACGCACTCGGGCTCGATGCAGCCGACATCGGCTTCGAGAACCACGTTCCGACCCACTTCGAGGCGGGGGTGCCCTTCGCCTTCGTGCCGGTCTGCGACCTCGATGCGATCCGCCGCGCCCGGCTCGACGTGCCGACCTGGAAGCGCGCCTGCGGCAAGGGCGAGGCGCTGCCGGTCTACGTCTACTGCCGCGAGACGCTCCACCACGACTCGACCTTCCACGCCCGGATGTTCGACGTCGGCTTCGGCATCGGCGAGGATCCGGCGACGGGCTCGGCGGCGGCGGCCTTCGCCGGGGTGGTCACCCGTTTCGACCTGCCGACCAAGGGCGGCCACCCACACTGCATCGAGCAGGGCTTCGAAATGGGGCGGCCGAGCCTGATCGACCTGACGCTGGAGATCGACGGGCGCGAGCTCACCGCCGTGCGCATCGGCGGCACCGCCGTCCGGGTCGCCGAGGGTACCATCGACGTGTCGCGCGCCACGACGTCGGACGCCTGAGACGCGCGGATGGGGGCGACGGCCGCCGCGGATCGCCGGTCGGATGAAAAACCCGCTTGCGTCGGCCGACCATCGCAGCTATTCGACGAAGAGGCTCCGCGCACCTCGTGTCGCGGCGCCATGAACGGACGGATCCTCGCGGAACCGTTCGAGACCGGGTCGCGGTGGTCCGCGGCTCCTCGAGGGACGAAGACCCGATGATCGCGCGAGACGTTTCTCCGCAGACGATCGCAGCGCCGGACGGCGCCACGGGTTCGCGCGCCCTCCTTCTCTCCTCGCTTCTCCTTCTTATCGGCCCCTGAGCGCCGACGGGCTCCCGCACGAAGCGCGGAGCGGGCTCTCAGGGGATGAGGAACGAAACGGCCACCGAACCCATTCGGCGCCGCCGGCGAGGTCACGAGTGAAGACGACCCCCGCGGCCCACGACGATCCAGAGGACCTCCGCGATGAACCAGATCGACACTTCCGCCCGCGACCGCGTCGTCATCTTCGACACCACCCTGCGCGACGGCGAACAGTCCGCCGGCGCCTCGATGACCTTCGAGGAGAAGATCCAGGTCGCCGACCTGCTCGACGCCATGGGCGTCGACGTCATCGAGGCCGGTTTCCCGATCGCCTCGCAGGGCGATTTCGAGGCGGTCTCCGAAATCGCCCGCCGCCTGCGCCATTCGGTACCGGCGGGTCTGGCGCGCGCCGCCGCCAAGGACATCGACCGCGCCGCCGAGGCGCTCAGGAACGCCCACGCCTTCCGCATCCACACCTTCATCTCCACCTCGCCGGTGCACATGAAGTACAAGCTGCAGATGGAACCGGAGGCGGTGCTGGAGAAGGTCTTCACGTCGGTGTCGCGCGCCCGCTCCCACACCGACGACGTCGAATGGTCGGCCGAGGACGCCACCCGCACCGAACACGACTTCCTGTGCCGTTGCGTCGAAGCGGCGATCAAGGCCGGCGCCCGCACCATCAACATCCCCGACACCGTCGGCTACACCACGCCGGAGGAATATCGCGCCCTGTTCGAGATGCTGATCTCGCGGGTGCCGAACGCCGACAAGGCGATCTTCTCCACCCATTGCCACAACGACCTCGGCATGGCGGTCGCCAACTCTCTGGCCGGCGTCATGGGCGGCGCCCGGCAGATCGAGTGCACCGTCAACGGGCTGGGCGAGCGCGCCGGCAACGCCGCGTTGGAGGAGGTGGTGATGGCCATCCGCACGCGCGCCGACGTGCTGCCCTACACCACCGGCATCAGGACGCCGATGCTGACCCAGGCTTCGAAACTGGTCTCCACCGTCTCGGGCTTCCCGGTCCAGTACAACAAGGCGATCGTCGGCAAGAACGCCTTCGCCCACGAGTCCGGCATCCATCAGGACGGCATGCTCAAGCACGTCGAGACCTACGAGATCATGCGACCCGAGGACGTCGGCGTGCGCGAGACCAACCTGGTCATGGGCAAGCACTCCGGCCGCCACGCCTTCCGCGAGAAGCTGAAGGATCTCGGCTACGATCTGGGCGAGAACGCCTTCGAGGACGCCTTCAGGCGGATGAAGGACCTGGCCGATCGCAAGAAGCACGTCTACGACGAGGACATCGAAGCGCTGGTCGAGGACGGCATCGTCTCGCAGGCCGAAGGCGCCAAGGTGATCGCGCTGACCGTCATCGCCGGCACCGGCGGACCGCAGAAGGCGATCATCACCATGGACGTCGAGGGCCATCACGTCACCAAGGAGGCCACCGGCACCGGTCCGGTCGACGCGACCTTCAACGCCATCAAGGCGATCCTGCCGCACGAGGCCAAGCTGTCGCTCTATCAGGTCCATGCGGTGACCGAGGGCACCGACGCCCAGGCCGAGGTCTCGGTGCGCCTCGAGGAGGAGGGCCGGGTGGCGACCGGGCGCGGCGCCGACGTCGACACGCTGGTGTCCTCGGCCAAGGCCTACGTCTCGGCGCTCAACAAGCTGTCGATCCGCCGCCAGAAGGCGACCGACGCCGCGGCGAGCGACGACGACGAGCCGGTGCGCGTCGGCGAACGGATCTGACGCGGGCGAATTCGCTCTCGGCACGAGAAACATCGGCCGCAGGGGCCATCTCCTGCGGCCGATTCGTTTTCCGGATCAGCGGCTTGTCGCGGATCGAAGAAACTCGTGCCCGCCTGTTGCATCCCGCCGCCGGGACGGCTATAGAAAGCGCCGTCGCGGCCGGCGGTTCCGCCCCGGTCGAGTGAGAATGGGCGCTTAGCTCAGTTGGTAGAGCAGCTGACTCTTAATCAGCGGGTCACAGGTTCGAATCCTGTAGCGCCCACCATTCTCGCCTCGGACATCGAAGAGCCGCCCTTTCGGGCGGCTTTTTCGTCTCTCGCGGGGCTCGAGCCGGAGTGACGGCCGTCATCGACTGTTCACGAGCCCCGCACCCCGGTGGACGTTAGACTGAGGACCGCCGGCAAGGCCGCGATCATCTCGAAGCGGAAGGGCAGCAGAGTGGCCCGCGCCGAGGTGAGGAGGCCGAACCGGCCTCCCGACCCGAGGGTCGTCTCGCTCGGAGCGCTCCGATGTTCGTCGCCACCCGCCGCGCCGTTCTGGCGCTCCTCGCCCTCCTGCCCTTCGGATCTCGGACCCGAGCCGCCGAACCGCAGCGTTGGCTGTGCACCTACAACGAGTGCCTGCCCTACGTCTACGACCCCGCCCACGGCGATCCCGACAACATCGCCGGGACCCATCCGATCCCCCCCGGTGTCGCCTTCGAGGACCTGCCGGCGGACTGGCGCTGCCCGGTGTGCGGCTCGCCCAAGGAATGGTTCGAGGAGACCGACGCGCCCTGGCGCGGCACCGGCTGAGCCGCGCGTCGGCGATCGCGGCACCCTCGCCCCGGATGCCCTCGACCGCCGTGCCGGACGCAAGAAGGGCGCCCCTCGCGGGGCGCCCTTCGCGTTTGGTGTCGGGGTGCCTGCCGATCAGCCGATGGCGCCGCCGCCCTGCTTGGTGATCACCATCACCGAGGGACGCGGCGGCATGTCGGGCTTGAAGTCCGGCCAACGGGTCGAGGGTTTGTCGTAGGTCGAGCCCTTCTCGTCGGCGGGATGCTGGATGGCGGCGAAATAGGCGGTGTCGTCCACATTGAACGACGGGCCGCAGAGCTCCGCGCCGCGCGGGGTGGAGAAGAACAGCTTGACCAGCGCCCGGCCGTCGCCCTCGGTGTCGGCCGCCCACACGCCGTCGGCCATGCCGGCCTTCGGCGCGCCGTCGGTGGCGATCCACAGGCGGCCCTTGCCGTCGACGGCGACGTTGTCGGGGCAGGAGAGCCAGTCGCCTGCGCCGACCGCCGGGTGATACTTGGCGCCCTGTTCCGGCTTCGACGGGTCGCCGCCGAGCAGGAACAGATCCCAGCCGTACTTGGTCGCGGTGTGATCCTTGTCGGCGCCACGGCCGCCCGGCGGGATCATCTCGACGATGTGGCCGTGCTCGTTGGTGGCGCGGGGATTGACCGCGTTCACCTGGTCCTTCTTGCGCTTGGTGTTGTTGGTCATCACCGCGTAGACGACGCCGGTCACGAGGTTCGGCTCGACGTCCTCGGGACGGTCCATCGGCGTGGCACCGAGCAGGTCGGCGGCGCGGCGGGTCTCGATCAGCACGTCGGCCTGGGAGTGGAAGTCGTTGGCCGGAGTGAGCGGCCCCTCGCCGAAGGTGAGCGGCAGCCAGTCGAGCGTCTTGTCGTCGTTGAAGCGGGCGACGAAGAGCGTGCCCTCGTCGAGGATGGCGAAATTCGCCTTGCGGTCCTTGGCGTCGTACTTGGCCTTGGAGACGAACTTGTAGACGTAGTCGAACTGCTGATCGTCACCGGCGTAGCAGACGACGTGGCCCGACTTGTCGACCAGCGCATGAGCGCCTTCGTGCTTGAAGCGGCCGAGGGCGGTGCGCTTCACCGGCACCGCGGCCGGGTCGTAGGGGTCGACCTCGACCATCCAGCCGAAACGGTTGGCCTCGTTCGGCTCCTTCTCGACGTCGAAACGATCGTGGAACCGATACCAGCCGTAGCCGACGTCACCGGCGATGCCGAGGCGCTTGTAGGCCCGCGCCTCCTTGGTCTTGGTGATGTCGCCGGAGAAGTAGTTGTTGAAGTTCTCCTCCGCCATCAGCACCGTACCCCACGGCGTGACCGAGCCGGCGCAGTTGTTGAGCGTGCCGAGCACCTTGGTGCCGGTGGCGTCCTGCGAGGTCTTCATCCGGTCGTGGCCGGCGGCGGGGCCGGAGATCTTCATCTCGGTGCCGACATGGCCGCGGCGATTGTAGGCGCTGTCGGCGACGACCGACCACTTGCCCTTGGCGTCGCGGGCGATCTCGATCACCGAGAAGCCGTGCGCGGCCATCTCGACGTCGACCATCTCCTTCGACTGGGTCTTCTTGTCGCGATCGGCGGCGTTCGGGAACATGAGCTCGCGATCGACGTACTCGTGGGTGACGCAGAGCAGGCCGCGGGCCGGATTGCCCGAGCCGTAGGGCAGCGGCGTGTAGCCGACGAAGTCGTTGTTGTAGCCGAACTGCAGCGCCTGGGCGGCGGCCGACTGCTTCGTCGGATCGAAGGCCGGGGCACCCTTGACCACCGCGTCGCCCCAACGGATCAGCATCTCGGCGTCGTAGCCGTTGGCGACGTGATGGGTGTCGTCGTAGCGGTGCGGCAGCGACTCGAAGGTCAGGGTGCCGAGCGAGGCGGCTTCGGCGTTCTTGGCGAAGACCATGGCGCCGACCGAGCCGACCAGCGCCGAGGAGGCGGCGAGCGCCGCCGAACCGCCGAGGAAACCACGGCGCGACAGCGCCCGCTCGACGACGACGTGGAACGGCGTGTTGCCGGATTCGTTGGTCGAAATGTCGTCGGAGGCGCCTTCGACATAGGGCGCGTGGATCTGGTCGGTCATCTCGGGAACACCTCGTTCATGCCGCAGGGCGGCGGTCGCGGGCATTCCACCGCTCCAATGTATCAGACCGATGAAGCTCCGTGACATTCCGGAACCGGTCGAACCGCGTGCGGCGGAGCCGGAGACCTCACGCCGCCGGAGGCTCGGCGCGAGGGCCGTCGCCCCCGCGGGCCGTCGTCCGTTCCTCCGCGACGCCGCGCAGGAAGGCCAGCCACTGGAGCGGTTCGGCCATGCGCCAATGGGATGGTGGGTCGGCGCGTCGGGCCGGCAGATCGGCCATGCGGGCGACCAGTTCGAGCGCATCGGCCCGCTTCTGGTCGACGCGGTGGCGACGAGCGGCCGCGACGAAGGCGCGGCGGCGTTCCTCGTCGCTCTCGAGGCGCGCGGCGACGGCCTCCAGGTCGAGGTTCTTGAAGAAGATCGAACGGGCGGCACGCATCGCGGCGGCGAAGCGTTCCTCGTCGATCACCCCCTCCGTCCACATCCGTCGCAGCGTCGCTTCGACGTTGACGAAGGCTTCGGAGAGAGGCAGGTGGTCCATCTCGGCGGGGCCGTGCAATTGGGCGACGTCTGCGTCGTCATGGAGTTCGCCGCGCATGTAGCGGGCGCAGATCTCGCCGATGCCGACCATGCCGTAGGCGGCGCATTCCGCCGCCCGGAGCGCGCCGAGGCTGCCGGCGCCGAGAACGGCGACCCCGTTCGACAGCGCCCACAGGATCTCCTTGTGCCATGGGGCGGCGACGTCCTCGTAGCGACCGTCGACGAGACCGATCACCGAGGCGCCGTCGATCACGGCACGGGCGATGTCGCCCTGCGCCGCCGGACCGCGGCAGTCGATGTCGGGATGGCCGGCGAAGCGGCCGGCGACGACGAGGCCGGACAGGGTCGGGCCGACGAACAGGATCTTCATGCGAGCCCCATCATGGCGCGAACGGCGCGCGGCCCGAAGCTGCGGGCGCGATCGCCGGGCGGGTTCTCGAGATCGGGGGCGAAGACCTTGGCGACGGCATAGTCGTTCTCGCCGGTCTCGAGCGGCACGACGATCACCTCGCGCACCCCGCCGCGCACCAGACGCGACACCATCGCGCCGATCCAGCCGACGCGCGGTCCGAAAGGCTCCGGAGGTCTCGACGCGCGACGACACGGGGTGGCGCGGACATAGGCGAGGAGATCCCCCTTGAGCTTGGCCGAATAGCGCGCCGGCTCGAAATCGTCGCGGGCGGCGGCGATGGTGGTCAGGCGTGACTGCGCCGCTTCCGTGACGGCGCGGATCGCCGCCCGGGTCGGATCGGGATGGCAGCCGGAGCCGGCGGTCAGGTCGAAGTGTTTCCACTTGTCCTCGTGGCCGTTGGGGACCGGCGAGATCACCGCGAAGATCACGGGTATGCCGAGATCGGAGGTGACGTCGAAGAGGCGCAGGTGGAAGCCGGCTTCGGTGACGACGCGATCGAGCCGCGACAGTTCCGGGTCTTCGAAAGCGGCGACGTCGAGGCAGGCGGCCGCGACCGCCGCATCGTCGCGCAGGGTCCACAGTGTCATGGCGTCGCGCTCGATCCGTTCGGAGAGCCCGTGGAGCGTCGCCTCCCAGAAGACGTTGCCGGAGGCGAGGCCGTCGGTCGACTGCCACCAGCGGGTCGCGGCGCGGCCGTCGTGGAGAACCGCCGCCTCGAGCGGCACGAAGACGCCCTCGCCGGAGACGAGATCGAGACCTTCGATCCAGGGGAAGATTTCGTCGTCGCTCGGCGGCGTCACCCCGCGGCGCAGCAGCACGTCGAGACGATTCGACCGACGCCCGGCGGCGCGCAGTTGTGCCGTCGAGGCGAGCACGCCGGCACGGTCCGGCCGTTCGGCGGTCGCCACCTCGATCGCCTCCATGACGGCGGAAGCGCGCGCCGCGCCGTCGTCGAGGCCCTTGCCCTGCGAGACGGCGAGGGTGCGGGCGTTGGGTCGCGTGGCGGCCCATACCGGGATGCCGATGTCGTCGAGGCCGGTCAGCCTGGCGAGCCGGGTGATGCCGAACTCGCCGAACTTCGGCCGCATGGCCCGCACGGTGTCGTCGGGCGGGCGCATGCGGTCGAAATAGGCGGATCCGAAGCCGCGCGCCTCCATCTCGGCGACATTGGACGCCAGCAGGGATGCGAGGCGCGCGGCCGGGATCATGCGTGACCTTCGGACCCGAAGAGAATGTGCGCGGCGGACGCCGAACGCACGTCGCTCACCATGGTCTCGACGCCGTAGAGGATGTGCGACGCCGGTTCGGAGCGGGTGTCCGCGCCATAGAGAATGTGGGCCGCCGGCTCGGAACGGGTGTCCGCGCCGTAGAGGATGTGGGCCGCCGGCTCGGAACGGGTGTCCGCGCCGTAGAGGATGTGGGCCGCGGCGTCGGAGCGGGTGTCCGCGCCGTAGAGGATGTGGGCCGCCGGCTCGGAACGGGTGTCCGCGCCGTAGAGGATGTGGGCCGCGGCGTCGGAGCGGGTGTCCGCGCCGTAGAGGATGTGGGCCGCGGCCTCACTCCGGTTATCGCCTTCGACCGTGACCGTCGCGTCGGTCGACAGACCGAGTTCGGCGGCGTCGATGGCCTCCACCGTGAGCGTGTCCGTGTTCACCAAGAACACCCGGTCATCGCCGGCAACTTTCAAGATGATCATCTTCGCCATTCTCGATCTCCCTGCTGTTTCGCCTCTGGGGCCTCAATCGAATCCGGCGGAACGCAAGCCGAATTCGTAGTGCTCGATGTCTTCTCGGCGGCGCAGCGGCACCATCCCGAGACGCGTCGAAATGGTGAAGTCCGGCAGGATCTCGCGGAGCTTGGCCGCGTAGCGGCGCGCCTCGGCACCCTGCGACAGCATCGCGTGGCACGCGGCGCGCAAGTGGTACGCCGGCTCCTGCGATTGGAGTTTGGCCATGTTCTCGAGCGCAGCCTCGTAACGACCGTCCAGGTAGAGCCCGCTGGCGAGGTTCCAGAGGATCTGATCGGGTAGACCGAAGTTTCCCTCCACCAGGGCGCGGAGCTTCTTCAGGCCGTCGGTGATCAGGCCCGAGCAGATCAGGCCGTCGGCGTGATCGGCGATCAGTTCGGCGTCGAACGGCGTGAAACGTTCGGCACGATCGAGGGCATCGAGCGCGAATTCGTGGTTCTTCTTGTAGATCGAGCAGATGCCGAGCTGGTGGAGCCCGTGGGCGCCGTCGGGACCGGTCGCGATCGCCCGCCGGGCATACTGGATCGCGAGATCGAGTTCCTTGTCGTCGTCGCGGGCGAGGAGCAGCCACTCCAGAAGGAAGGCCTTCGACACGGCCGCAAGCGTCGGCGCGTGTTCCGGATCGGCGGCGAGCGCGGCGCGGAAGACCTGCCGGGCGCGGCGGATCGACGGCAGGTCGATCGAGCGCAGCAGGCGATTGCCCTGAACGGTCAAGCGGTAGGCGGTGGTGCGCTCCGGACCGTCGGCGAGGGCGCGCAGCTCGCTCTGCTCGACCTGATGGACGCAGTTGACGACCAGTTCGCGGATCGCCTGCGCCAGCGGCTCGCCGAACTCGAAACGATGGATCCAGAGGATTTCACCGGACGCGGAGCAGGTCAGGGCGGCTGTGATCAGCCTACGTCCGTCGCGAGGTGTGAGCCGGTAGTCGACGGAATAGTCGCAGGGCTCACGGCGGGTGCGGTCGAGCAGGTCGATCGGCCGCGGCTGGATGCCGGCCGGGCGGGTCACGGCGAAGGCTCGAGTTCTCCACAGCTGGATCGCGGCATCGTCGAAGAGGGCGTCGGCCCACTCGCGTTCCTCGCCGACGAGGCCTGTGAGGCCGACGAAGTTCAGCGCCAGCCGGGGCAGTCGCATCGATCGCGACGGGCTCGGCATCTGCGCGGCCTCGGCATCGGTCACGACGTGTTCGTCGCTCCCCTCCGCCCGACCGCGCGACCGCGCGCGAGCCACCAGATCGGCGAGAAGAGCGGCGGTCTCGCCCGACGGGCGGCCGCCCGTCTCCCGCAGGAGGTCGACGAGGCGACGGTGGATGCGCAGCGCCGCGTCGAATTCGCCGCGGGCGGCGTGGACGCGCATCAGGGCGCGATGGCCGGCTTCCTGATGCTGATCGACGTCGATCAGCCGCCGGGCGACGAAGACGACCTCCTCGGGCGCCAGGTCGCCGATCGAAGCCTCGACGTTGGCGGCGACCACGGCGATGAACTGCTGACGCAGCAGCGACCGGCGGGTCCAGAGCCAGCGGGTGTATTCCTCGCCGCCTTCGTCGAGACCCAGGAGGAGATCGCCGCCATAGGCTTTGCAGAGATCGAAGAGACGGCGGTCGGTGGCGTCGGCCCGGGCGCCGAGCACCAGCCCGACGTCGGTGACGACGGCATCGGCGGCGACGGCGACGTGATCGGCCGAGACGACGAAGAGATCGAAGCCCTCTTCGGCCTGGACCTCCTTCACCCGCGCCAGCAATTGCCGCAGGTTGCCGGCACGGCGCGACTGATCGGCCTCCTCCCACAGGAGCCGGGCGGCACGATCACGCGGCAAAGCCCCCCGCGCGGGGTCCATCAGCAGATAGGCCGCCAGAACGAACGCTTTGCGGGGGAGCTTGATGCTCCGCCCGTCCTCGCGGGTCAGGTTCGGCCGTCCCGTCAGGGACAGTCGCAGGGCCACCGGCGCCTCCTCGGGCTTCCACCACCGCGCGTGAGGAAAGCCCACATCCCGCGCGGATCGAAGAAAGACCGTCACAGCGTACTGCAAGGCGCGATTTCGGCAATCGCAACACATCGACCCGAAACGCGGTCCGTGACGGGATTCTGTAACGCTCGAGCGGGTTCGCGCAACCGGCCTCCTCGAATTGCAAACTCATGATCGAAAATATGTTTCGTTTCGGGCGAGCCGTACCCGTGGCGCGGCGGCGGCACCACCCACCGTGACCGGCAAGTCGTCGTCCGCAATGCGGCCGCATAGGCAGATTTGTCGATCCGCGCTTCTGTGACGCCACGTCGTTTAGACTGGATCTCGACGTGTTCGGAAGGACACCCGAACCGTTTCGGGGGCGAACGAGATGGATGGCTCTGAAACCGAATTCGCCGGTGACGGCAAGCGGGTACTGACGATCGAGCAGATCGAACGGTGGCACGCGTTGCGGATGATGATCGGCTTCTGCCGCGAGGAGGCGAAGGTGCTGGGCGCCGACTTCCTCGTCTATTGTCTCGAACTCGGCATCGTCGCGGCCGACGACCACATGCGGGCGAAGGAAAGCCGGACGGTCGTCACCGTCTGACCGGCCGGCGACCCGAGTGGGCTCGACCGCGACGCCGACGAGAACGAACGGGGTACTGATATTCCTGCGTGGCCCCTCGGTTTTCGGGGGCCGCGTCGGCCGTTCACAACCGGCCGGCGGCACCTCGCCACCGGCGGTCGCGCCGAACCCCACGGAAGGCGGAGAAACCCACCGGCACGAGGCTCCGCTTCGGGCCGGCGGGCTACGACGACGCCGGTCGATCGAGCGGCAGGCGGTTGCGGCGACGGATCTCGCGGACCAGCGCGGCATGATCGAGGGCACCGTCGCCGTGGGCGACGAGATCGGCATAGAGGCCGTCGACGAGCGCGATCAACGGCAGGTCGAGGCCGAGAGCGGCGGCCTGGGCGAGGGCGGTCGAGGTGTCCTTGAGCTGGACCGTCGACATCGCGCCGGGTTTCCAGTCGTTCGTCACCATGCGCTCGCCGTGCTGGCGCAGGATGGTGGAGTCGGCGAAACCGCCGAGGAGCGCCTCGCGCACCTTGGCCGGGTCGGCGCCGCCGCGCTCGGCGAGCACCAGCCCTTCCGCGACCGCGGCGATGGTCGAGCCGACCAGCATCTGGTTGACCAGTTTGGCGAGTTCGCCGGTGCCGGCCGGACCGATGAGGGTGGCGCGGCCGAAGACGGCGAAGATCGGGGCCGCGGCCGCGAAGACCTCGGGGCGACCGCCGGCCATCACCGTCAGCGTCCCGGCCGCCGCACCGCGTTCGCCGCCGGAGACCGGGGCGTCGAGGAAGGCGAGGCCGCGCGCCTCCGCCTCGGCCGCGAGACGCTCGGCGGTGGCGACCGGGATCGAGCTCATGACGACCACCCGGGCGCCGAGCGGCAACGCGTCGAGCACGCCGTCGGCGACGAGCACCTGTTCGCAGACCGGACCGGAACTGAGCATCACCACCAGGGCCGCGGCGTCTCGGGCGGCCTCGGCGGCGGTGTCGGCCACCGCCACGCCGAAGGGGGCGAGGCGTTCGGCCTTGTCGCGGCTGCGGTTCCAGGCGATGACCGCATGGCCGGCCTCGGCGAGACGCCGCGCCATGTGGAAACCCATGATGCCGGTGCCGAGAAAGCCGATCCTCCCGCCCACTGCCGCTACCCTCGCTTCGTGATCGTCGACGACACTCTGCCACGGACGGCGGCGAAGCGTCACCGGGAGAACCGCCCCGCATCGCGGATCGGCGCGTTCCCTTCGCGTCCGTCCACCGTCGGCTCGCGGGCGCGATACCACTGGCGGCGTGCGACGAAGCGTGGTGGATTGCCGGTCCGATCGACCCTCCCGGAGGAACCCGTCCCATGAAACTTCTCCGCTTCGGCCCCAAGGGGGCGGAAAAGCCCGGTCTCGTCGACGCCGACGGCCACATTCGCGACCTCTCGGGCGTGATCGGCGACCCTGTCTCTTAT
>JAOTSD010000010.1 GCA_030247555.1 Siculibacillus sp.
GCCGCCTTCCTCGCCGCCGGCGCCACCTGCTCCCGCCCCGGCGCCGCCGCCCCGCCCGCCCGTTCGAAATTCCTGCGCTTCCCCTTCGGCGCCTGCGATCCGCGCTCGATGGCGGCGGTGAACGAAGCCGGCATGGCGGCGATCCAATGGGACGTCTCCACCGGCGACCCCTCGCCCTTCGCCACCGCCGACATGATCGTCGCCGCGACCCTGCGCTCGGTGCGGCCGGGCTCGATCGTGCTGGCCCACGCCAACGGCCGCGGTTTCGCCACGGGCGCGGCCCTGCCCCGCATCCTCGACGAGTTGACCCGGCGCGGCTTCCGTTTCGTCACGGTCGGCGAACTCCTCGCCGCCGGCCGACCGTTGGTCACCGCGACCTGCTGGGATGCCCGCCCGGGCGACACCGACCACTACGGCCTCTTCGGTCGACGCCTCGACCCGTGGCCGACGCCGGCCTCCCGCCGTCCGACGGCCGAACCGCGGACCACACCGGGCCCGACGCCCGCTCGACCGCGCCGGTCGATCTGAGGAGACCACGATGTCGTCCGCGCCCGATCGCCCTCCGCACTTCTCCGGCGAGACCCACGATCTCGGCGTCTGCGTCCTCGGCCCGGTCGCGGGCGACCTCGAGACCATCGCCGCCCGCCTCGCCGGTCTCGAGCCCTGGGCCACGATGGGACGGTCGGCGGCGAGCTTCGTCGCCCACATGACCCGGCCGATGGCGGCGACCTTCCGCTTCGCGGTTCGCGTCGACGACCGCCCGGTCGGCTTCCTGTCGCTGCGCCACCCCTTCATGCGCGGCCCCTACATCGAGACCATCGCTCTCTTCGAAGAGGCGCAGCGCCGCGGCATCGGCCGGGCGATCGTCGAGTGGATCGCTCGCGAGGCGGCGGGCGAGGCGACCAACGTCTGGCTCTGCGTCACCGAATGGAACGCCCCGGCCCGCGCCGCCTATGCCGCCATGGGCTTCGTCGAGATCGGCCCGATCCCCGACGTCGCCATGCTCGGCCAGACCGAGATCTTCCTGCGCAGGGTGCTCGGCCCGCCGGCACCGTGACGCCGGCACCGCGCGCGGATGGGGCGAAGCCCTTCCCCTTCGCCGCCGTTCGGCCCATTCTTCCCATGCGACCATTCGGCGACCGGAGGTGACCCGTGGCGACGATCCTGATCACCGGAACCAGCCGCGGCATCGGCCTGGCACTCACCGAGGCCTTCGCCGGCCGCGGCGACCACGTCGTCGCCACGGTCCGCGCCCCCGAACATCTCGAGGACCTCGCCGCGGTGATGTCCCGATACCCCGACACGATCGAGGTCCACCGCCTCGACGTGACCGACCCGACTTCGATCGCGGCCCTGGCCGAACGATTCGCCGGGCGGCCGATCGACGTGCTGATCAACAACGCCGGGACCATCGGCCCGGAGCGCCAGTCCTCGTTCGACATGGACTTCGACGGCTGGATCGAGACCTTGAAGATCAACACCCTCGCGCCGCTCGCCATCGCCCAGGCATTCCTGCCCAACCTCAGGCTCGGCGAGCATCCCAAGATCCTCACGGTGTCGAGCGGCATGGGCTCGATGTCCTATGCCAAATCCGACCGGATCGCCTATCGCACTTCGAAGGCGGCGGTGAACAAGGCGATGCAATGCCTCGCCACCGACCTCAAGGGCGAGGGAATCGCCGTCGCCGTCTGCCACCCCGGTTGGGTCAAGACCGAGATCGGCGGCCCGCATGCCGAGATCTCACCGGAGATGAGCGCCACCGGCCTCACCCGCATCGTCGACCGCATGAGCCTGTCCCATTCGCCGGAATTCCTCGCATGGGACGGCAGTGCCGTGGCCTGGTGAGGCCCTTCACACCCGCGACCCGGGCGCAGGCGACCGGTCATTTCGCCGGTGCGGCATTTTTTCCACGAAACACGACGGCGTTGCAGCGACGAATTGCACTTCCGCCGCTCCGCCGCCGCCACTACCCTCACCGAACAAAAGAGAAGAACTCGATGGGAGGAACGTCATGACCCGAGTCCTGAGTCGGACGGTCGAAGTGGTGATGGTCAGCGCCGCCTTCTTCGTCGTCTCCGCCGTCGTCGTCGGATTGCTCTGAGCCGCTCCACCGACGCCGACGCGTTTCGAACCGCCGTGCGTTCGCCTCGCGGACACCGGTCCGTCGGACCGGGTCGAGTGAGGCGTGCCGGCCGCGCCGACCGGATCTCGCCTCGACGGCGGGGTCGAAGGTCGTCGACCCACCCCCGCGACATTTCGCCCACCCCGTGAAAGCGCCGGGACGCGCTGCGCCTTCCGTTTCTTACCGACCTTTAAGCTGACACCGGCGGCGTTTCTGCTACCCCGGGTGCGAAGGCGACGACCTCCCGTCGCCTCTTCGACCTCGCCCGCGGAGACGTCATGACCACGCTCGATTCCACCCCCGCCCGCCCTCTCTCCTGGGACGCCGCCACCAAGGCGTTGCACTGGTCGATGGCGCTGTTGATCCCGCTCGCCTGGGTGATCGCCATCGTGCTCGAGCAGTTGCCGCGCGAGAGCCGCGGCCCGCTGATGTTCTTCCACAAAAGCGTCGGCGTCACCGTCCTCGCCCTGCTGGTGCTGCGTCTGCTGTGGCGCGCCACCCACACCGCGCCCGCCGGCGAGACCACCCCGTGGGAACCCTGGGCGGGGCTCGCCGCCAAGGCCGGCCACGCGCTCCTCTACATCCTGATGGTCGCCGTCCCGGTCGGCGGCATCGTCACCTCCTTCGCCAACGGCCGCTCGGTGCCCTTCTTCGGCCTCTTCGAGATCGCCTCGCCCTGGGCGACGAAGCAGCCCTTCGCCGGCCAGGTGGCCGAGATGCACGAGATCTTCGGCCACCTCCTCCTGGTCGTCGCTCTCGCCCACGCGGTCATCGGCATTCTCCACCACGTGGTGCTGAAGGACCGTACGCTGGTGAAGATGAAGCCCTTCGCGAAGGCGTGAGGCGGCCTGGGCGGTCGCCGGGCTCGGCGACGCCCACTTCCGAAACGCGAGAGCCCCGGACCTTGCCCGGGGCTCCTCGAATGGTTCCGTTTCCGGTCGGCCCGTCAGTCCGACGACAGGATGACGTTGCGGACGATCGGGTAGATCTGGTGCTCCCAGCGCTTGCCCGAGAAGACGCCGTAGTGACCGACGCCGGGCTGCATGTGGTGGCGTTTGCGATAGGGCTTGAGCGACGGCGTCAGGTCGTGCGCCGCCGAGGTCTGGCCGAGTGCGCAGATGTCGTCGCGCTCGCCCTCCACCGTCAGGAGCGCCGTGCGACGGATAGCCCGCGGGTCGATGCGGTCACCCCGGTAGGTCATCTCGCCACGCGGCAGGCGCGCCTCCTGGAACACCCAGCGCACCGTCTCGAGATAGAACTCGGCGGCGAGGTCGAGGACGGCGAAATACTCGTCGTAGAAGTCCTTGGTGGCCTTGGCCTTCTCGTGCTCGCCCCTCGTGAGGTTCTCGTAGAGCTCGACGTGCGCCTTCACGTGCCGGTCGATGTTCATCGACATGAAGGCGGAGAGCTGCACGAAACCCGGATAGACCCGCCGTCCGGCGCCGGCGTAGCGGCCCGGTACGGTGGCGATGAGGTTGCGCTCGAACCATTCGATCGGCTTCGAGGTCGCCAGCTCGTTGACCTTGGTCGGGTTGATGCGGGTATCGATCGGCCCGGCCATCAGCGTCATCGACCGCGGCTGCGCCGGATCGTCGGCCTCCGCCATCACCGCCGCCGCCGCCAGCACCTGCACGCAGGGCTGGCACACCGCCACCACGTGCGTGCCCGGCCCCATGACCTGCAGGAAGGTGATCAGCGTCTCGACGTAGTCCTCGAAACCGAACGCGCCGCGTTCCAGCGGCACGTCGCGGGCATTGTGCCAATCGGTGATGTAGACGTCGTGGTCGCCGAGCAGCGTCTTGACCGTGTTGCGCAGCAGCGTGGCGAAATGGCCCGACAGCGGCGCCACCACCAGCACCCGTGGTTGCGGCGTCGCCACGTCCTTCTTGAAGTGCAGGAGCGTGCCGAAGGGCGCGACGAAGCGCGGCTTCTCCTCGACCTTCACCAGCTCGTTGCCGACCATCACCTCGTCGATGCCGTAGGGCGGGCGGACGTGAGTCAACCCGGCGCGGGCGATCATCTCGTAGGCCGCTGCCAGCGAAGCGAAATTCGACGTCCCACCGATCGCTCCGGCCGATCCGATCGCCTGCAGCATCGAGGTGGCGACCGTGCGGACCGGATCCATGAAACCGTTCTGGCTCTCGTAGACGAGATAGAGCATGGACCTGCCACCGGCCGAGAATGGAACCACGCACCCCTCCTTCGCACCGGCCGAACGGGGGCTACGTGAAAAGCCTAGTGCAATCTTATCGCATGTGCGAGATAATTCTCACATTCCGCCGGTCGCCCTTCGCCGACCGCGCGGGACGAGGGAGGGACGGTTCGATGTCGACTGCGACGCTCACCATCTCGAGCAAGAACTACTCCTCCTGGTCGCTGCGCGGCTGGCTCCTCACCCGCATGAGCGGGCTCGCCTTCGAGGAGCGGGTGATGCCGATCGACGATCCGAACACCCGCGCCGAACTGCTCCTGCTCTCGCCGTCGTTCCTCGTGCCCTGCCTGAGCCACGACGGCCTCGACATCTGGGACACGCTGGCGATCGCCGAATACCTCGACGAGCTGATGCCCGAAGCCGGGATCATCCCGAAGGATCGCGTCGCCCGCGCGCACGGCCGGTCGATCGCCGGCGAGATGCACTCCGGCTTCGCCAACCTGCGTTCGGCGCTGCCGATGAACCTCAAGGGCCACTACAAGGGGTTCAAGGTCTGGGCCGGCGCTCTCGGCGACATCGAGCGCGTCCGCACCATCTGGAAGGAGGCGCTCGCCGCCTCGAAGGGGCCGTTCCTCTTCGGCGACGCGCCGACGCTGGCCGACGCCATGTACGCCCCGGTCGCCGCCCGCTTCACCACCTACGACGTCGCGCTCGATCCGGTGTGCGAGGACTATCGCCGCACCGTGATGAACTGGCCGTTGATGCAGGAATGGATCGAAGCGGCCATGGCCGAACCCGAGGAACTCGACGAACTCGACGTCGAGTTCTGAGAGCGGTCCGCCCCCCGGCGCCGGCGATCACGCCGCCGCTTCGCGGGCCGCCGCCGCGGCCGGGCTCCGCGTCCCGCCCTCCGCCGCCAGCACCGCCTGCGCCCGCAGGATCTCCGCCCCGAGCCGGCCGACGAGGTCCGGACACTCGAGCACCCCCGCCTCGCGGATCGCCGCGATCGCCGCCACCACGCCCGAACAACCGACGTTGGCCGCCGCCCCGGTCAAGGTGTGGAGCGTCCGCCGCACCGCGCCCGCGTCGCCCGCCGCATGGGCGGCGGCGAGTTCGTCGAGGAGTGCGGTCGCGTCGGCGACGAAGACGTCCGTCAGTTCCGCGACACCTTCCTCGCCGATCTGTTCGACGAGATGTCGGCGATGGGCCGGGTCGAGAACGCCCGGTGCGGTTCGAAGCGCGGCGGTGTCCGACGCCGGCGCCCGCGTCGATTTCGTCGGGGGCTCCGCCGTCGCCGCTTCCGGCAGATGGGAGGCGAGCGCCGCCTGCAGGCGATCGCGGGTCACCGGCTTGATCACGAAGTCGTTCATCCCGGCCTCGAAACAGGCGACCCGGTCCGAAGCGAAGGCGTTGGCGGTGAGGCCGACGATCGGGATCGTCGCGCTCGCCGTGTCGCCGGCCCGGATGCGCCGGGTCGCTTCGAGACCGTCCATCACCGGCATCTGCATGTCCATCAGCACCAGATCGACGCCGCCGTGGGCGAGGCGTTCGACCGCCTGCAACCCGTCCACCACGGTCTCGGTGGTCAGGCCCATGCGCGTCAGGATTCCGACCGCGACCTTGCGATTGACCGGGTTGTCCTCGACCACCAGCACGTGGCCGGTGAAGCGGATCTCCCGCGGCGACCGCCGACCGTTGTCGAAGGTCGAGGACGGTGTGGTTCCGGCGACACGATGAGTGAGGATGCGCGCCAGCCGCCGCGTCGTCATCGCCCCTTCGACCACCGCCGAGACCTCTCCGGCGTGGGTCCTCGCACCGAAGCCGAAGACCACCGCGGCGACCGGATCGATCGCCTCCGGTCCACCGCGCCGGGCTTCCCAACCGGCGACGTCGACGATCACCAGATCGCTCGCCACCCCGGACCGCCAGTTCGGCACGATCTCGGCACCCAATGCCCTGAGATCGCGCGCCAGCGCCGCACGCACCGGCGACGACATGGCCTGCGGCATCGCCGTGAGCCCGACCCCCGGAAGCGGTTCCGCCGGGCCCGCGCTCGCCACGGCGATCACCGGCACGTCGATCCAGAAGGTGGTGCCGCGCCCTTCGACGCTCTCCACTCCGATGCGGCCGTTCATCGCCTCGACGATGCGTCGCGAGATGGCGAGCCCGAGGCCGGTGCCGCCGAAGCGCCGGCCGATCGAGGCGTCGGCCTGGGAGAATTCGGTGAAGAGCCGGCCGATGGCCGCCGCCGGAATGCCGACGCCGGTGTCCTCGACCTCGATACGCAGGCGCCGACCGCCGTCGAGCCCGATCACCTCGCGCGCCCGGATCATCACCGCGCCGTAGTCGGTGAACTTCACGGCGTTGCCGACGAGATTGATCAGCACCTGGCGCAGCCGGGTCGGATCGGTCTCGTAGGCGGCGAGCGGATAGGAGGCGACGAAGTCGAGCCCCTTGGCTTCGGCCCGCGGCGACAGCATCTCGACGACCCCGTCGATCACCTCGGCGAGGTCGACCCGCCGGCGCTCGAGGTCGATGTGGCCGGACTCGAGCTTGGAAAAGTCGAGGATGTCGTTGATCAGCGCGATCAACGCGTCCGAACACTGGCGGATGGTCGACAGCTGGTCGATCTGCTCGTCGTCGAGCCGACCGCTCGACATCAGTTCCGCGGTGCCGATGATGCCGTTGAGCGGGGTGCGGATCTCGTGGCTCATGGTGGCGAGGAAGGCGGACTTCGCCTTGTTGCCGGCCTCGGCCGCCGCCGCCGACTGCGCCAGTTCCTCCGAGAGGCGTTGCAGGCGGAAGCGCGAGATCTCGTTCTGGCCGAGCTGGCGCCAGATCATCACGATGACCGCGCCGACCGCCACCATCAACGCCAGCACCGTGCCGGCGAGCCAGACGTGGATGCGCGACACCGCCTCGCGGTCCTCGACCTGCAGGTCGAGCTGGACGTGGTTCGTCGCCACCAGCAGCGCTTCGGTCGCCGACCGCAGCGCCGAGACCTCGGCCAGCGCCGTTTCGATTTCCGCCGGTTCGGCGCGCTTCGTCGCGGCCATGCGGTCGAAGAGCGGAAGAAGCCGGTGCAGGCGCCCGCCGATGTCCTCGGTGAGGTCGTGCAGCTTCCGGTCGGAGCGGAACTTGCCGGGGAAATCGGCCTCCTCCATCACCTCGTGGCGGGAATAGAGGATGTCGAAACGCCGCGACACCTCGTCGAGCGTACCGCCGGTGCGACCGTCGAGAAGGTCGTGGAGCGCCAGGATCAGCTTCCCCGTCTCGCGATCGGTCTGGTAGGTCGCCCACAGGGCGTCCTCCCGCACGCTTCCGGCGGAGGAGTTCTGCCGGTCCCACAGGGCATGGAAGAAGGCGACCACCGCCCCGAGCAACACGAGTCCGATGGCGATGAGCGACACCAGCCCCTTGTTGCGGACGATCGCGACGCGGATCATCGGCATTCGCATGCGCAGCCCGGGCACGGTGGACCTCCCTTCCTGCGAGAGAAAGCGAGCCCGCCGACGAACGGCGGGCGCTCGCCTCAACGCACCTCGATCGACTTCACCTGCCAGGCCGAGCGCGAGAAGATCTTCTCGTTGTAGAGCGAGCGGTCGACGTCGAAGGGATAGATGACGAAGATCGGCCCCTTGTCGCGCACCGACATCGGCTTGCCGTCCTTGCGGGTGGCGAGGATCACCGGCCACTTGCGGAAGTCTTCGACCGGCACTTCGACGGCGTAGTCGTTGAGGGCGGTGATCTTCAGCACCGTGCCGGTCGCGCCGAGCTCGTCGAGGAGAGCCGCCCCGAGCGGCCCCTCGAAGCGCACCATGCCCTTGGTCCAAGGCGTTTCGGTCTCGGTGATGCGGCGGGGCAACGCGTCGAGCATGGTCATGTCGAACGCCGCTGCCGGTCCGACGTTGGTCGCGGCGATCCGGCCGGAGACCGTCAGCACCACGTCGCCGGTCGGCGTGGCGAGGCCGGCGGACTGCGCGACCGAGGTGGCGAGGCCGAGGCCGAGGGCCGCGGCGGCGAAGATGAATCTGCGAAGGCTCATACGGGCGTTCCTTCTCGGTGGGAGGATCGTGGAATCGGGATCGCGTCACGGAAGGCGTCCGCGACGCCTCTCTCACGCGGCCGCCGCCTCCCGGTCGGCGCCGCCGGTGATGGCGACGATCTCGTCCCAACGCGAGAAGAAGGCTTCGACGCAGGCCGGATCGAAATGGCTGCCGGAGCCCTCGACGATCAGGGCCTTCGCCCGATCGAGCGGCCAGGCCGGCTTGTAGGGACGCACCGACATCAGCGCGTCGAAGACGTCGGAGAGCGCCGTGATACGCCCGGCGAGCGGGATTCCCACGCCGGAGAGCCCCCGCGGATAACCGCGACCGTCCCAACGCTCGTGATGGGAGACGGCGATGTCCGCCGCCATCTGCAGCAAGCGCGACTTCGATCCCTCGAGGATGTTCCAGCCGAGTTGCGCGTGGGTCTCCATCACCAGACGCTCTTCCGCCGAGAGCGGCCCCGGCTTGAACAGGATCTCGTCGGGAATGCCGACCTTGCCGACGTCGTGCATCTGCGATGCGATTTCGATCAGCCTGCACTCGTCCTCCGGCAACCCGAGACCCTCGGCGACGAGGCCGCAGATGCGCGACATGCGGGCGATGTGGTCGCCGGTGTCGCTGTCGCGGCGCTCGGTCGCCTTCGACAGGCGCCAGATGATCTCGCGCTCGCGTTCGATGAGTTCGCGCGTCTTCTCCGCCACCGCCTCGTCGAGGCGGGCGGCCCGTTCCGCGAGCGTCTTCTGCGCCCCGCGCAGGGTGAGGAGATTACGCAGCCTGACCTTGAACTCGATCGGCTCGAGCGGCTTGGTCAGGAAATCGGTGGCGCCCGCCTCGAGAGCCTCGATCGACACCTCGCGCTCGTCGACCGTCGTCACCATGACGATCGGCACGTGCTCGTGGCGCGGCATCGCCCGCATGCGCCGGATGAACTCGATGCCGTCGATTTCCGGCATGCGGTAATCGACCAGCACGATGTCGACGTCGCCCTGTTCGAGCGCCGTCAGCGCGGCGGCCGGATCGGTGAAGGCGAGCGCCTCGCACCCCTCCATCCGGGTCACGAGATGCCGAACCAGCACCAGATTCGTCATGTTGTCGTCGACCATCAGGACTTTGTGCATGTCGGCCTCCATCTTCGAGAAAACAGAAGCCGAAAATTTTCCACATTATCAACTGAAAACGATATCAAAAATGACGAGTTGATCAACGTCGGTGAATTGAATCTGAATCCAATTGTATGGAAAGGCTGAACGACCGTTTTGTGGATAGGTTTAGATTACGATAGACTTTGTGGATTCGATAAATTTTTAGATATCTACGAGGGAGTGACCATGGATCGACACCGAGCGACGGGCACCGTCGGCGATCGCCGGTCGTCATCGCGGCGTCGGTCCGCGCCCTTACGGTGCGCCCCCGCCGCGAAAGGGCTTTCCAATCCGCGCGCGCCGACTTAATCCATTCGACGGGCAAGGGACCGAGACGGAACATGGCGCGCACGACGGGTTCGAACGGCGAGAAGACCGCGGCGTCGGTGCGCGAGGCCGGTATTCGCCTGATCTGGGAGAAGGGGTTCGAGGCGATGAGCCTGCGCCGGCTGGCGGCGGAGGTCGGCATCCAGCCGGGATCGCTCTACAACCACTTCGAGACCAAGCAGGCGCTGCTCTTCGACATCGTCCGCGACCACATGGAGACGCTGCTGGCGGCTTGCGACGTGGCGCTCGCCGGCCACGACGAACCGCGTGACCGGCTCATCGCCTTCGCCGGCTTCCACCTGCGCTACCACATGACCCGGCGCATGCTGGTCTACATCGCCAACAGCGAGCTGCGCAGTCTCGAGCACGACAACCGCGCCGCCATCGTGTCCTTGCGCAAGCGTTACGAACAGAAGCTCACCGACATCCTCGTCGCCGGCCACGAACGCGGCCTCTTCCGCGTCGGTGATCCGCGGGTGACCACTTTCGTCATCATCTGGATGCTGACCGGCATCTGCGAGTGGTATCAGCCCGGCGGACGGATGAGCGAGGACGACCTCGTCGCCGTCCACACCGACATGGTGCTCGGCGCCGTCGACACCCGTTGATCCACCCCATCGCGGAAGCGATCCGCCGAACCCCGTCTCATTCGGCGTCGGGCTGCTTCGCCGGCACCGCCTCGGCGAAGGCCGGCATCTCCATCGCCGCCGCTTCCGCCGTCAGGAGCCGCGGGAAACGCGAGACGTCGACGCCGAAGCGGCGGGCGTTGCCGAGTTGCGGCACGAGGCAGATCTCGGCGACCGTCGGCCGATCGCCGAAGAGGAAGCGCCCCGGCCGGTCCGCGACCATGGCCTCGCAGGCGGCGAGCCCGTCGGCATTGGTGCGCGCCGCCCAAGCGGTGACGCCGGCGTCGTCGAAGCCGGCGTCGCGACGCAGCCGGTTCAACACCAGGAGGTTCTGCACCGGATGGATCTCGCAGGCGATGGCGAGCGCGAAGGCCCGCGCCCGCGCCCGCTCGATCGGGTCGGTCGGCAGGATCGGCGGCCGCGGTCGCGTCTCCTCGAGCCATTCGAGGATGGCGAGCGACTGGGTGAGCATCGTCCCGTCGTCGAGCTCGAGCACCGGCACGAGGCCCTGCGGGTTGCGCCCGAGGTGCGCCGCCTCGCGCTGCTCGCCCTCGCGCAGATGGACGAAGGCGTCCTCGTGGGTGACCCCCTTCAGCGCCAGCGCGATCCTGAGCCGCCATGCGGCGGAGGAGCGGAAGTAGCCGTGGAGCTTCATCGGTGTCCTCCGTCGAAGGGTCTCGTATCGCCGCGTCGCCGGCCGGAGGCCGGTCTTCCTTCTCCCCACGCGGGAGAAGGGAACGCCCGTGCGGTGCCTCGAGCGCCGCGCCGCCCCCCTCCCCGGCCCTCCCCCGCGAGGGAGGAGGGAGTTGTCACCACCCGTCGCGCACCGGCGCGGACAGAACCTCGCCCTCGCACACGCCGAAGCCGATCGAGACGCCGTCGCGCCGCGCCCGGCCGGTGAAGATCACCGTGTCGCCGTCCTCGAGGAAGGTGCGGACCGAGCCGTCGGCGAGCGTCAGCGGCCGGGTGCCGTTCCAGGTCAGTTCGAGCAGCGACCCGAGGCTGTCGGGTGTCGGCCCCGAGATCGTGCCCGACCCGATGATGTCGCCGATGTTCATGGCGCATCCACCGATCGCGTGATGGGCGAGCTGTTGCGCCGTCGACCAGTACATGTGGGCGAAGTTGGTGCGGGTGATCACCGTCGGCTCGCTCGCGCCCTTCGGCCGGATCGCCACCTCGAGTTCGACGTCGAGGTTCATGGCGCCCGGCTGGACGAGATAGGGCAGCGGCGCCGGATCCTGCGCCGGTCCGTCGACCCGGAACGGCTCGAGCGCTTCCGCCGTCACGATCCACGCCCCGATCGACGAGGCGAAGACCTTGGCCTGGAAGGGACCGAGCGGCACGTATTCCCAAGCCTGGATGTCGCGCGCCGACCAGTCGTCGAACAGCGCCCAACCGAAGATCGCCCGGTCGGCTTCCGCGACCGTCATCACCGAGCCCATCGGGTTCGCCACGCCGATCACCGCCGCCATCTCGAGTTCGAAGTCGAGCTTGCGGCACGGCCCGAAGGAGGGTGCCGGCGCGTTCGGCGCCTTCATCTGGCCGAGCGGCCGACGCACCGGAGTGCCGGAGACCACGACCGTCGAAGCTCGGCCATTGTAGCCGATCGGGATCGCCAGCCAGTTGGGCAGCAGCGGTTCGTCGTCCGGCCGGAACATCCGCCCGACGTTGGTGGCGTGCTCGCGCGAGGAATAGAAGTCGGTGTAGCCGCCGACCGAGACCGGCAGGTGCGTGACCGCCGCCTCGATCGGGACGAGCGCCCGCGTCCTGAGCACCGGATCGTCGCGCAGAATCGCCACCTCCTCGTGCAGCAACTCCGACAGCCGCGCCCGCGTCGAGGACCAGATCGGGCGGCCGAGACCGATGAAGGCGTCGAGCGTCCCGGTGGCGAAGATGCGTCTCGGCAGCGCCGCATCGAGGAGCCCCGCCTCCTGCAGCGCGTCGACGTCGAGCACCCGGTCGCCGATGCGCACCCCGGCCCGCCGGCGTTCGTCACCCTCGGTGGAGAAGATCCCCCACGGCAGGTTCTGGATCGGAAAATCCGACCCCTGCGCACTCTTCACCCAGGAGGTCAGGGAGGGATCGTTGGTCGGGTTCATCGGTTTCACCCCTCGAGCGCTTCCCACATCTCGCGATCGCGCTCCGCCGTCCAGATGCGCGGATGATCGAGGCCCTGCGCCTCGTCGAAGGCGCGGGTGACGTCGAAGGGCAGGCAGTGGTCGAAGATCACCCAATGGCCGTAGCTCGGCTTCAGCACCGCGTAGGTGTCCTTGTAGATGCGCTTCAGGTCGTGACCGGCGGCCACGCCCGCCTTCACCGAGGCGTAGAGATCGACGAGGAAGGCGCGCGTACCCTCGATGCCCTCGTTGACCGCGTCGCGCCCGATCAGCGCTTCGCCCCGCCCCGGCACCAGCGCCACCGGGTCGAGCGCCGAGATGCGATCGAGCGTCGTCGGCCAATCGGCGAAATGGGCGTCGCCGGCATAGGGCGTGGCGCCGTACTCGACGAGGTCGCCGGAGAACACCACGCCCTCCCGCGGCAGCCGCGCGATGGTGTCGCCGCGGGTGTGCCCGCGGCCGATCTGGTGCAACTCGACCTCGACCGAGCCGAGATGGATGGTGAGCTTCTCGTCGAAGACGATGGTCGGCCAGGTCAGCCCCGGTACGCTCTCCACCGCCCGGAAGAGGCGCGGAAAGCGGCCGATCTCGCTCGCCTTGTCGGCTTCGCCGCGCTCGACGATCATCTCGTGGGTGGCGCGGCTGGCGACGATGTGCTTCAGCCCGGCCGAACGGTAGCCTTCGGCGCCGAGCACCCGGACCGCGTGGTAGTGCGACAGCACCGCCCATTCGATCGGCTTGTCGGTCACCTCGCGGATGCGGCGGATGACGTCCTGCGCCATCACCGGCGTCGCCTGTGTGTCGAGCACCATCACCGAATCGTCGCCGATGATCACGCCGGTGTTGGGATCACCTTCGGCGGTGTAGGCCCAGGCGTGTTCGGAGATCTGCGCGAAAGTGACCCGCTTCTCCTGCGTGTCGGCATGGGAGGCGAAGGCCTTGGTCGTCGACATCGGGGTACATCCTCTTCGCTGGCGGACGTGCTCACATGCCCAGATAGGCACGGCGGACGTCGTCGTTCTTCAGGAGTTCCGGCCCCGGACCCTCGAGGGTGACCGAGCCGGTCTCCAACACATAGGCGTGGTCGGCAACGGCGAGCGCGGCCCGGGCGTTCTGCTCGACCAGGAGAATGGTGATGCCGGCCTCCTTGAGCATCTTCACGATGCGGAAGATCTCCTCGACGATGAGGGGCGCGAGCCCCATCGACGGCTCGTCGAGGAGGAGGAGCTTCGGCCGACTCATCATGGCGCGGCCGACCGCCAGCATCTGCTGCTGTCCGCCGGAGAGCGTGCCGGCCGGGAGTTTGCGCCGCTCGCGCAGGATCGGGAAGAGGTCATAGACCTCGTCGAGCCCGGTTCGGATCTCCCCCGACGGGCGGGTGTAGGCGCCCATCACGAGGTTGTCCTCGATCGACATCGGCCCGAACACCTGCCGGCCCTCCGGCACCTGGGCGATACCGGCGCGGACGCGGGCGTCGGCGCGCAGCCGGGTGATGTCCTGCCCGCCGTAGCGGATGGCGCCGGCGGCGGCCGGCTGCACGCCGGAGATGCAGCGCAGCAGCGTCGTCTTGCCGGCGCCGTTGGCCCCGACCAGCGCCACCAGTTCGCCGGTGCCGATCTCGATGTCGACGCCGTGCAGCGCCTCGATGCGACCGTAACGGCAGGTGAGCCCGGAGACCGCGAGCAGCGTCCCCTGTGCCGCCGCCCGCCGCGGCGCGAGCTTCTCCACCACCACGTCGGAGCGGCCGCCGAGGCCTTCCGGCGCCGGCAGCAGCTGGGTGATGCGGGCGCGCAGCAACGCGATCTCGGCCGGTGCGTTCGGATCGCCGAGCGGATCGACGTGGGCGTCGAAGGCGGCGTCGACCTCCGCCCAGTCCTCCGCCGTCAGCACTTGGCGCGCCAGCGGGAAGGTGACGTCCTCCTCGAGCCGCATGTGCTCTCCGAGGCGATGGCGGAACGAACCGATCTCCTCCACCAGCGTCGCCAACGCGGCCGCCTCCGTCGCCACCACCGCCGGCCGGGCGAGATCGCGGATCCGCTCGACCTGATGCGGGCTCATCTCGTGGTCGCGCTCGAGCCGGTCGATGATCGCCGCGCCTTCGTTGGAACGCCGGCGGATGTGGGTGAAGAGGAGGTCGCTCTCCTTGGGGTGATGGAAGCGTTCGGTGAAGCTCTCGAGGTAGTCGGCGATCAACGCCACGGTGGCGAGGTCGGTCGGCCGATCGGCGGCGGCGCGCGGGTCGCCGAGACGGTCGGCGAGCACGCCGAGCGCGTTGGTGACGCGCCACATGTTGCGGTGTTCGGCTTCGATGGTCGCGAGCGCGCGCATGGACCTCAAACTCCCTCGCTCTCGGCGCCGAGATAGGCGGCGACGACGTCGGGGTCGACGCGGATTTCGGCCGGGGTCCCCTCGGCGAGCTTCTTGCCGTAGTCGAGCACCACGATGCGATCCGAGACGTTCATGACGAGCTTCATGTCGTGTTCGACCAACACCACCGTGATCCCGGTCTTTCCCAGGGCGGCGATCAGATCCTCGATCTCGTGCGTCTCGGTGTGGTTGAGGCCGGCGGCGGGCTCGTCGAGGAAGAGGATGCGCGGGTTCGCCATCAGCGCCCGGGCGATCTCCAACCGCTTCAGCGCGCCATAGGGCATGGAGCGCGCCTCCGCCGCCACATAGGCGCCGCAGCCGACGAATTCCATCAACTCCGCCGCCCGGATGCGCGTCGCCCGCTCGCGCCCGCCGAGGTCGGGAAGCCCGATCATCCCGGCGAGAAGTCCGGAATTGAGCCCGAGGTGGGCTCCGGTCATGACGTTGTCGATCGCCGACAGGTTCATCGAGACCTGCAGGTTCTGGAAAGTGCGCGAGATGCCGCGCTTCGCCAGCCGCTCGGGCGCGACGCCGCCGATCTCCGATCCCTCGAAGACGATCGAGCCGGACGACGGCGTGTAGACGCCGGTGATCAGGTTGAAGAGTGTCGTCTTGCCGGCACCGTTCGGGCCGATCACCGCGTGGATCGTGCCCTTCGTCACCTCGAAGCTCACGCCGGAGACCGCGGTGACGCCGCCGAAGGCCTTGGTGAGGTTCTCGACCCGGAGCATCAGCGGCCCTCCCGACGCAGGAGGCGGGCGAGCGAGGGAACGATGCCGCGCGGCAGGAAGATCATCGTCGCGACCAGGATGACGCCGAAGATCACCGTCTCGAAACCCTCGAAATGTGCGAGGAGATCCGGCAGCAGCGACAAGAGCGCCGCGCCGAACACCGAGCCCCAGATCGAGGCCATGCCGCCGACCACCGCCATGGTGACGAGCTCGACCGACTTGTGGAACGAGGCGACCTGCGGCGTGATGAAACCGAGATAGTGGGCGGTGAGCGAGCCCATGATCGCGGCGACCACGGCGGAGAGGACGAAGACGCGGGTCTTGAACGAGGCGGTGTCGATGCCGACCACCCGCGCCGCCACCTCCGAGCCGTGCAGCGCCCTCAACGCCCGCCCGGCCGGGCTCTCGACCAGATTGCCGGCGAGCACCACCGCGACGACGACGAGCCCGGCGAAGACCGGATACCAAACCTTTTCGCCGTAGAGCCTGAGGCCGAAGATCCTCATGTCGCCGACCGACATGCCGTCCGGCCCGCCGGTGAGGCTCGCCTCGTTGGTCAGCACGATGGTGACGATGATGCCGAGGCCGAGGGTGGCCATGGCGAGATAGTGGCCCTTGAGCCGCAGGATGACGCGCGCCACCAGCCAGGCGAGCAGGCCCACCACCACCGCCGAGACGAGGAGCGCCGACGGAGCGGTCCAGTCGTAGTGCGTCGTCAGGATCGCCGAGCCGTAGGCGCCGAGGCCGAAGAAGCCGGCGTGCCCGAGACTGATCTGGCCGCAGTAGCCGATCAGGAGATTGAGGGCGATCGCCAGCACCGCGTTGGCGAGGATGCGGATCACCACGTCGTAGTAATAGGCGTTGGGCAGCACCAGCGGCAGCAGCGCCAGGACGATCGCCAGGACGATCGTCGGCAGGTGGCGGGCCCGGAAGCCGGGCGCCGTGGCCAGCGCCGCGGCGGTCGTCTCCGGCGACGAACGGCCGATGGTCGTGGGGATCGAAGCCTCGCTCATCACCGCCTCACACGCGTTCCGACGGGCCGAGGCCGAAGAGGCCGCGCGGCCGGACCACCAGGATCACCAGCACCAGCACGAAGGGCACCGCGTCCTTGTAGGACGAGGAGAGATAGCCGGCCGTCATCGTCTCGATCAGGCCGAGCAGCAGACCGCCGGCGATCGCCCCGACGCCCGAACCGAGCCCGCCGAAGGTCGCGGCGACGAAGCCCTTGAGGCCGAGCATCAGGCCCGCGTCGTAGGAGGTCGTGGCGATCGGCGCGATCAGCACGCCGCCGACCGCCCCCAGCGCCGCCGCGAGGCCGAAGCTGGCCAGGAGCACCTTCTTGACGTCGACGCCGACGAGCTGCGCGGCGAGTCGGTTGTGCGCCGTGGCGAGGATGCCCTTGCCGACACGGGTGCGGCCGAAGAACAGCGCCAGCGCCGCCACCACCACCGCCGTCACCGCCATCACCCACAGGCTCTGCGGCAGCAGCGTCGCCCCGCCGATGGCGATCGGCGTCTCGCCGGAGAAATGCGGCAGCGCCCGACCACCCTTACCCAGCGTCACTTCGACGACGCCGCGTACGATCATCGACACGCCGATGGTGATGATGATGATCGAGGTGATGTCGGCGTCGCGGGCCGGTTCGATCGCGAGTTTCTCGACCAGAAGACCGACCAGCGCCACCACGACGATCGCCGCGAGAACCGCGAGCGGCAGCGGGATTCCCGCCGCGGTCAGCACCGCGGCGACCATGCCGCCGAGCATGATGAACTCGCCCTGGGCGAAATTGATCACCCCGGAAGCGTTGTAGATCATCGAGAAACCGAGCGCCGCCAGGGCGTAGGTCGCTCCCACGGTCAGCCCGCTGAAGAGCAGCTGCAGGAATTGCGACATGGGTCCCCTCTCCGGCTCGGGACGGTGGTCTTCGGATTGCGGCGAAAGGAAAGGGGCCGGGAGCGGATCACGCCCCCGGCCCGAGATGAGTCGTCAGTCGGCGAGGGTCCACTTGCCGCCCTTGATCTCCAGCATGCGGAAGGCCGAGAGATCGAGACCCATGTGGTCGGTGGCGCTCATGTTGACGACGCCGCCGGTGCCGACGAAACCCTTGGTCGCTTCGATGGCGTCGCGCACCTTCGCCTTGTCGGTGGTGCCGGCCCGCTTGACCGCGTCGACGTAGATCATCAGCGCGTCGTAGGCATGGCCGCCGAAGGTCGAGACCTCCGCCTTGAAGGCCCCCGAATAGGCCTTGGCATAACCGGTGACGACCGGCTTCTGCGGATCGTTGGCCGGCAGCGTGTCGGCGACGATCAGCGCGGCGGCCGGCAGGCGCACACCCTCGGCCGCGGCGCCGGAGAGCTTGATGTACTCTTCCGAGGCGACGCCGTGGGACTCGTAGTGCGGCAGCTTGATGCCGAGCTGGGCGATGTTCTTGGTGACGATCGCCGGGCCCTGACCGAGGCCGAACACCAGGATCGCCTGAGCCCCGGCGATACCCTTGATCTTGGTGAGCTGGGCGGTGACGTCGGTGTCCTTGGGCCCGTAGGTCTCGTCGGCGACGATCTCGATGCCGGCCTTGGCGGCCGAGGCGATCGTCTCCTTGCGACCCGACTGGCCGAAGCCCGAGGTCTCGGAGAGCAGCGCCAGCTTGGTCATGCCGCGCTTCTTCATGTCGGCGAAGATCTTCTCGGCCGCCATGCGATCGGTGTGCGGGGTTTTGAACACCCACTTCTTGACCGGCTCGACGATGACGACGGCGCCGGCGAGGCTGATGAACGGAATTTCCGCCTTCTCGACCAGCGGCACCATGCCCATGGTGGCGCCGGTGGTGGTGCCACCGAGGATGACGTCGACCTTGTCGTCCTCGATCAGGCGCTTGGCGAAGCCGTTGGCCTTGGCGGCGTCGGAACCGTCATCATAGGTGACGAGTTCGAGCTTGCGACCGGCGACGCCACCGGCCGCGTTGAGCTTCTCGACGTAGAGCTGGAGCGTCTTGGCTTCCGGATCGCCGAGGAAGGCGGCCGGGCCGGTGGCCGACAGGACCGAACCGATCTTGATCGGATCGGCGGCGAGGGCGGGCACGGCCGCCATCGCGGTGAACGAAAGGGCGGCGAGCGCCGTCTTCACGACTTTCTGCATCGGATTTCCTCCCGGTGAGAACGGGGCCGGTTCACGCCCGACCCTCTGCTTCTGGACCCCATGATACATTGACCAACCGGTCGGTCAACTATTCTGGAGCCGGATTTTTCGTCGCCGTCGTTCCGTCGCGGCGGGCGCCCCATGATCGGCCCGCCGGTCGGTCGGCGCAACGACCCTCAGGCGTGATCGACCCGCCCGCCGGCGACTTTCAACGCCGCCCGCAGCACCTCGCGATCACCGATGTGGTTGGCCAGCACGAGGATCAGCCTGCAGTTCATCATCTGCGCCTCCGCGTCGCTCATGTCGCGCTGGCTGTCGATCAGTTCCTGATAGAAGCCGTCCGGATCGGGGATGTTGGGCTGGAGGTTCAGGTTCATGACTGGGCTCCGGGAGCGGCGCAGGCGCGGGCGATGGCGCGGGCGATCCGGCCGGCGTCGAAGACGCGCCAGCGTGCCACCACGTGCTGGTCGGGACGGATGAGATAGGTGGTGCCGGGGCGACCATCGTAGCGTTCGGCGACGAGGCCCCGGGCGTCGACGAGATCCTCGCCGATCGACGCGACCTTCGCCACGATCGCGCCCGACGTCACCGTCTTCGCCGGTGCCGGCCCGAAGGTCAGCACGGTGAAGCCGTCGCCGAGATGGTGCAACAGCCAGTCGGCCCGCCCGTTCACCTCGACCGGAGCGTCGGCGCAGTTGGTGCCCGGCACCATCCGCCCCTCGAAGGCGTCCTCGTCCGGCGTGTTGAGCGAGGAGGCGACGTAGGGCGTCGGCGTCGACAGGCGGCCGGAATTGACCAGCGGCCGGGCGAAGGGGTGGTCGGCGGCCAGTTCCAGCACGGCGTTGCGGAAGCGCCGGCTCATCTCGCTCTTCGGCGTGATGAAGTCGGTCGAGCGGGTCGACTGGCGCAGGTTGTCGTCGGCCGCGAAGGCGCGCTCCTCGTCGTAGGTGTCGATCAGCGCCTCCGGCGCCGCACCTTCCATGACCAGCTTCAGCTTCCAGCCGAGATTGTCGATGTCCTGGACGCCGGTGTTGGCGCCGCGCGCGCCGAAGGGCGAGACCTGATGCGCGGCGTCGCCGGCGAAGAGCACCCGGCCGTGGCGGAAGTCGTCGATGCGCCGGCAGGCGAACTGATAGATCGACACCCACTCGAGCTCGAACTCGGTCGCCTCGCCGAGCATCGCCTTGAGCCGCGGGATGACCCGCTCCGGCTTCTTCTCCTCGACCGGATCGGCCTCCCAGCCGAGCTGGAAGTCGATGCGCCAGACGTCGTCCGATTGCTTGTGCAGCAGCGTCGACTGGCCGCGATGGAACGGCGGATCGAACCAGAACCAGCGCTCGGTCGGGAAGTCGGCCTTCATCACCACGTCGGCGATGAGGAAGCGATCCTGGAAGAACTGGCCGGTGAACTCGGCGCCCACCATCTTGCGCGTGTCGGAGTTGGCGCCGTCGCAGGCCACCACCCAATCGGCCTCCATGGTGAAAACCCCGTCCGGCGTCTCCACCGTCAGCACCACGTGGTCGGGCTCCTGCCGAAGCGAGATCACCTTGTGCTTCCAGCGCAGATCGACGTTCGCGAGCTTCCCGCACTCGGCGATCATGTACTCCTCCAGATAGTATTGCTGGAGGTTGATCATCGCCGGCATCTGGTGGTCGGCCTCGGGCAGGAGGTCGAAGGTGTAGCGCAGGTCGTTCTCGAAGAAGACCTTGCCGACCTTCCACGACACGCCCTTCGCCACCATCGGCGCGGCGCAGCCGAGGCGGTCCCAGATCTCCAGCGGCCGTTTGGCGTAGCAGACGGCGCGGCTGCCGATCGACACCGTGTCGTTGTCGTCGAGGACGACGGTGGCGATGCCGCGCCGGCCGAAGTCGAGCGCCGCGGTGAGGCCGATCGGGCCGGCGCCGATCACCACCACGGGATGGCGGACGACGCGGCCCTCGGCCTGTTCCGCCGACGGCACGTAGGCGAATTTCGGATAGGTATAGGTCTCGAGCATGGATGCCCTCCCCCGGGGGCGGCCCGCCGTCGCCGGTCCTCGGGGATCCGGTCGCGACGGGCTCGTTGGTTCGGGATGTTCAGGGGCGGTCGGCCCCGAATTCCTTCTCGTGCAGCCAGGCGGTGTGCCGCGGCGGCTTCTTCGTGACGGCCCATTCGGCGACCATGTCGTGGGCGACGGCCTTCATCCGCGCCATCTCCTCCGGCGTCGTCGTCCAGGCGGCGAGCTCGAGGCGGTGGCCCGACGGATCGAAGAAGTAGATCGACTTGAAGATCGCATGGTCGGTGGGACCGACCACCGCGATGCCTTCGGCCTCGCAGCGCGCCTTCACCCTGGTCAGCACGTCGAGATCGGCGACCTGGAAGGCGATGTGCTGCGTCCAATCCGGCGTGTTGGGATCGCGCCCCATCGGCGGCGAATTGGGCAGCTCGAAGAAGGCGAGAATATTGCCCATCCCCGCGTCGAGGAAGATGTGCATGTAGGGATCGGGTTCCTTGGTCGAGGGCACCTTGTCCTCGGCGATCGCCCCGATCAGGTCCATGTCGAGGATGCGGCCGTAGAAGGCGACCGTCTCCTCGGCGTCCCGACAGCGGTAGGCGACGTGATGGATCTTCTCGACGATCATGGGCGTTCTCCCATCGGATCTGGCGTCCGGTCGCCCATTCGGTAACAACTGTTACCATTTGTCGCAAGGTCGTCGGATCGTATCGGCACCTTTCGTTCGGAATGCGAACGCAGGTCGCAACGCTCTCCGCATCGGTGATCACCGGGCACTTGCCGAAGCATCGGAATTCGGGGGATATTGCCGATGCCGGCGAAGCTCTGCGGGCGCCGACGCCCCTCATGGGCCGCCGCCCGGTTCTCGCACCTGCGAAGATGGTAACAACGGATACTTCATCGGACGAAGCATGACGGACGACGCCGAACCCACCGCGAACCGGACCGATCGCCCCGGCGACGACGTCGGCACCCCGACCGGCACCCCGACCGACGGCGGTCTCGAGGGTTTCGATCTGACGCGGTTCTTCCCCTATCGCCTCGCCGTCTTCGCCGAACGGGTCTCGCTCGCCGTTTCGCAGCTCTACGCCGACCGCTTCGACCTGACCCGCGCCGAATGGCGGGTCATCGCCGCGCTCGGCGCCAACCGGACCATGGCGGCCAAGGACGTCGGCCCCTATTCGACCCTCGACAAGATGCAGGTCTCCCGCGCCGTCGCCCGGCTCGAAGAGCGCGGCCTGATCCGCCGCGAGGAGGACGCCAGCGATCGCCGCGCCAAGATCCTGTCGCTGACGCCGGCCGGCCGGTCGCTCCACCGTCGCATCGTGCCGCTGGTGCGGGCCCGCGAGGACTATCTCCTCGGCGCCCTCGACCCCGGTGAGCGCATCCTCTTCGAGAGTTTCGTCGAACGCGTCCAGGCCCGCGCCGACGGGCTCGTCGAACGCGGCTGAGGGCGATGGCGGTCGCGCCGGTCACTCGCTCGCACCGGCGTCCGCTCGAATTCCGAACTGCCGAAAAGACGTGCGCAAGGCACGTTCTCTCCCCCCTTGACCGTGCGTCGGGCGATCGTGCCTACTGACCGGCGTGTGACGATCGCATGACGGTGCGATCGTCACCCGGGGCCATCGAGGCACCCACGGGAATCGCAGTGTCTCGCCCGACACGAAAGTGTCGTCTCGTCTCGATAACCAACCATGTCGGGCATCTCGCCGAGATGTCCGCCGAACGCCGACCGGATCGGCGAAGCGTGGTTGCAGGTCAAGGGGTGTCGCAAAGATGAAGACCGATCGTGCTCTGAAGATTTCCGTGGCAGTCGCGGCGCTCGCCGGCTTCGCCGCGCCCGCCGCCGCCCAGTCGATGGACGAACTGATCGCCGCCGCCAAGAAAGAGGGCCAGCTCACCGTGATCGCCCTGCCCCACGACTGGTGCGGCTACGGCGGTGTGATCGACGCCTTCAAGAAGAAATACGGCCTGACCGTCAACGAGCTGAACCCGGACGCCGGCTCCGGCGACGAGATCGAGGCGATCAAGGCCAACAAGGGCAACAAGGGCCCGCAGGCTCCCGACGTCATCGACGTCGGTCTGTCCTTCGGACCCTCCGCCAAGGCAGACGGCCTGATCCAGCCCTACAAGGTCTCGACTTGGGCGACGATCCCAGACAATGCCAAGGACGCCGACGGCTTCTGGTACGGCGACTACTACGGCGTCCTCGCCTTCGAGGTGAACAAGGATCTGGTCAAGAACGCCCCGGCCGACTGGGCCGACCTCCTGAAGCCCGACTACAAGAACGCCGTGGCGCTGGCCGGCGACCCGCGCGCCTCATCGCAAGCGATCCAGGGTGTCTATGCCGCCGGCCTGTCCGCCGCCGGTGGTGATGCCTCCAAGGCCGGCGCCGCCGGCCTCGACTTCTTCTCCAAGCTCAACAAGGCCGGCAACTTCGTCCCCGTCATCGGCAAGGCCGCCTCGCTGGCGCAGGGCGCCACCCCGGTCGTCATCCGCTGGGACTACAACGCGCTCGCCGACCGCGACACCCTCAAGGGCAATCCGCCGGTCGACGTCGTCGTGCCGAAGACCGGCGTCGTCGCCGGCGTCTACGTCCAGGCGATCTCCGCCTACGCGCCGCACCCCAACGCCGCCAAGCTGTGGATGGAGCATCTCTATTCGGACGAGGGCCAGCTCGGCTGGCTCAAGGGCTACTGCCACCCGATCCGCTTCAACGATCTCGCCGCCAAGGGCAAGATCCCGGCCGACATGCTCGCCAAGCTGCCGCCGGCCGAGTCCTACGCCAAGGCGGTCTTCCCGACCCTCGCCGAGCAGAGCGCGGCCAAGGAAGTGATCACCAAGCAGTGGGACGCCGTCGTCGGCGCCAACGTCAAGTGATGTGATCGCGGGCGGTGGCCGAACCCGGCCGCCGCCCGCGCCTCGTCCGCCGCACCGGTGTCGACGGGTGCGAGGGAACGTCCGCGCCGTGACCCCGGGGGAACGCCGTTTGTCGCTCGACACGAGTGCCGCGCCACCGTCGCGCCCGAGCCTACCGGCCCTGCCCTGGGCCTGGATCGGCGTCACGCCGTTCTTCGTCTTCGCCGCCCTCTTCCTGGTCCTGCCGACGGCCTTGCTGGTGGTCGGCGCCTTCCAGACCGCGGACGGCGAATTCACTCTCGCCAACCTGCGCGACCTGACCCATCCCTCGATCGTCGCGGCCTACTGGATCTCGATCCAGATCTCGGCGGCTTCCGCCATCGGCGGTGCGGTGATCGGCGCCTTCCTCGCCTACGCCGCGGTCGGTGGCGGCCTGCCGGCCTGGATTCGCCCGACGCTGATGACCTTCTCCGGCGTCGCCTCCAACTTCGCCGGCGTGCCGCTCGCCTTCGCCTTCTTGGCGACCCTGGGGCGAACCGGTCTCGTCACCTGGGCGCTCGCCAACTGGTTCGGCGTCAACCTCTACGCCACCGGCTTCAATCTCCTGAGCTTCTTCGGCCTGACGCTGACCTATCTCTATTTCCAGATTCCGCTGATGGTGCTGATCCTGACGCCCGCTCTCGACGGACTGCGCAAGGAATGGCGCGAGGCCTCGCAGATCCTCGGCGCCTCGACCTTCCAGTACTGGCGCTGGATCGGCCTGCCGGTGCTGTGGCCGAGCCTGCTCGGCGCGACGCTGCTGCTCTTCGCCAACGCCTTCGGCGCCGTCGCCACCGCCTACGCGCTGACCGGCTCGTCGCTCAACATCGTCACCATCCTGCTTTACGCCCAGATCCGCGGCGACGTGTTGCACAACCAGAACCTCGGCTACGCCCTGGCGCTCGGCATGATCCTGATCACCGGCTTCTCCAACGTCGCCTACATCTGGCTGCGCGGCCGGGCCGAGAGGTGGTCGCGATGAAGAAGCCGACCTTCGGTCCTTGGCTCGCGGTGATCCTCGGTGCCGCCTATTTCCTGATCCCGCTGATCGCCACGGTCGAGTTCTCGATGCGCATGAAGCGCGGCGAATATTCCTTCGAGGCCTACCGTGTCGTCCTCGGCGACCCGCGCTTCCAGGAATCCCTCGCCTATTCGGTGGTGCTGGCGCTGGTGACCATCGTCATCGGCGTTCTGCTCGTCGTGCCGACCGCCTACTGGGTCCAACTGCGCCTGCCCAAGCTCCGGCCGGTGGTCGAGTTCGTGACGCTGCTGCCGCTGGTCATCCCGGCGATCGTCATCGTCTTCGGCTATCTGCGCATGTACAATTCGCAAAGCTGGCTGCCGCTGACCGACAGCCGGCGCGGCACCGACCTGCTGCTCGCCTTCGGCTATGTGACGCTCGCTCTGCCCTACCTGTACCGCTCGATCGACACCGGGCTCAGAGCGATCGACGTGCGCACCCTGACCGAAGCGGCCGAGAGCCTCGGTGCCGGTCCGATGACCATCCTCTTCCGGGTGATCTTCCCCAACATCCGCTCCGCGATCCTGTCGGGCGCCTTCTTGACCTTCGCCATCGTCATCGGCGAGTTCACCTTCGCCGCGCTGCTCGATCGGCCGGCCTTCGGCCCGTATCTGCAACTGGTCGGCGCCAATCGCGCCTATGAGCCGGCGGCACTGGCGATCATCGCCTTCGTCGTCACCTGGGCCTGCATGGGCCTGATCCAGGTCTTCGGTGCCGCCCGCGGTGCCGCGTCGAAAACGTGAGCGGGGGAGCGATGTCCTTCATCGACATTCGCGGGCTGAAGAAATCCTTCGGGGCGACCACCGTCGTCCACGACTTCGATCTCTCGGTCGAACGAGGCGAATTCATCTCCTTCCTCGGGCCGTCGGGCTGCGGCAAGACCACCATCCTCAGGATGATCGCCGGTTTCGAGAGCGTCACCGCCGGGTCGATCGCCATCGCCGGCAAGGAGATCTCGCGCCTGCCGCCGGCCGGGCGCGACGTCGGCATGGTGTTCCAAGCCTATGCCCTCTTCCCCAACATGACGGTGGCGCAGAACATCGCCTTCGGCCTCAGGGTCGCCAAGAAGAGTGCGGCCGAGATCCGCACCCGCGTCGCCGAGATGCTCGACCTGATCAAACTGCCCGCCCTCGGCGACCGCTATCCCTATCAACTTTCCGGCGGACAGCAGCAGCGCGTCGCCCTCGCCCGCGCCATCGCGGTCAAGCCGCAGGTCCTCCTCCTCGACGAACCGCTCTCGGCGCTGGACGCCAAGATCCGCGTATCCCTGCGCGAGGAGATCCGCTCGCTCCAGAAGGAACTCGGGATCACCACGATCTTCGTCACTCACGACCAGGAGGAGGCGCTGTCGATGTCCGATCGCATCGTCGTCCTCGCCGATGGGCGCACCGAGCAGATCGGATCGCCCTTCGAGGTCTACAACTGGCCGCGCACCCGCTTCGTCGCCTCCTTCGTCGGCACGCTCAACCTGCTGGCGGCGGAGGTGATCGATGCCGACGCCGGCACGCTGCGGATCGACGGCCTCTCGGTGGCGACCGTCGGGCCGATCCGCGGTCGCGTTGCCGGCGACCGGGTCACCGTGGCGCTGCGCCCCGAGGCGGTGACGCTCGGCCCCGCCGGCGGTGACCGCGCCGACCTCCCCGGGACGGTCGAAGAGGTCTCCTTCCTCGGCGCGGTGGTGCGCATCCGCGTCCGACTCGGCGAACAGACCGTGTCGATCGACGGTTTCAACCAGCCCAAGGTCGCCCTGCCGGCCAAGGGCGACGACGCCGTCCTACGCTTCGCGCGCGAAGACCTGCTGGTGCTCGAGGGCGACGGCTGAGGCGATGAGCGGTCCCCGCGCCATCCTCTTCGACAAGGACGGGACGCTTCTCGACTACTGGGCGAGTTGGGGGTCGGTGAACCGCGCGGCGGTGAAGCTCGCCGCCGCCGGCGACGCCGCACTCGCCTCCCGGTTGTTCGAGGTCGGCGGGGTCGACGAGAACGGGTCGGCGGCGAGCGCCCACTCGCTCCTCGCCGCCGGATCGGCCCACGACATCGCCCGCGTCTGGGTCGCTGCCGGCGCCCGCTTCACCGTGCCGGAACTCACCCGCGCCCTCGACGATCTCTTCCGTGCCTCGGTCGGCGACATGGTGCCGGTCGGCGATCTTCCCGCCATCCTCGGCGGTCTCGCCGCCCGCGGCCTCGGGCTCGGCATCGCGTCTTCCGACGGCGAGGCGGCGATCCGCGACACCGTCGTCCGCTTCGGTCTCACGGATCTCGTCGACTTCGTCTGCGGCTGGGATTCGGGCCACGGCCCCAAGCCCGAACCGGGCATGGTCCACGCTTTCTGCCGCGCCGTCGGCGTCGCGCCGGCCGAGGTGGTGATGGTCGGCGACACGTTGCACGACATCGAGATGGGCCGCGCCGCCGGCTGCGGCCTCGTCGTCGGGGTCCTGACCGGCACCGGCACGCGCGAGGTCCTCGGCGGCGTCGCCGATCTGGTGCTCGACGGCATCGCCGACCTCGAAGCGGCCCTCTTCAACTGAGCCGGCCCGCGTCAGGAGGCCGGATGGAACTTGACGATCAGGATCGACAGGTCGCGCGTCGGAACGAAGTCCTTCACCACGACCTCGAAGCGGGTCGGGCCGATCTTGCGGACGCCACCGGCGCAGAAGCTGACGAGGGCTTCGGGGTCACCCTTGTCGACCACCAGCCGGAAGTCGCCGATCGGCCCCTTCCAGTTGGCGCCGGAGGTGAGCACGTAGGTGATCCACTCCTCGCCGTAGTACGCGCCGGTCCTCTTCGCCGCGGCGAGGCGTCGATCGAACCCGCGCAGGAAATCGTCGTCGATGCAGAACTTCGCCCGCGACGCGGCGAATTCCGGCGTGCGCCGCTGGCCGGGGTCGAGTCCGCCGCCGACCGATCCGCCGACGAAGGGCTTGTAGGAATGGGAGACCCCGACCGAACGGCCGGCCGGGAAGACCTGGGTGCGGGTGACGCTGGTCCGGGTCGTCCAATGCGCCGCCCACAGGGTCTGCTTGCCGTCCGACCCCGCTTCCTCGATCAGGCCATCGGCGACCAGTCGATCGCGCTCGACCGGCGGCAGGCGGTTGACCGCCGGGTCGAACAGGTCGGCGACCGGCATCAGCGGAATGCCGAGCGCCGTCAGCCGCCGGCTCACGTCGGCGCCACGGAACGTCGCCGACTGCACCAGGGTGAGGTCGAGCGGACGGCCGTCGACCGTGGAGCGGAAGTCGAGGTCGCGCACGTAGTCCGGCGCCGGCGTCTCGATGCCGTGCTCCACGTCGGGCAGCGGGAAAGCGACCAACGTCTCGACGTCCCGGTCGCTGGTGTTGGTGAAGACGTAGTCGACGGTGATGCGTTCGCGTGAGATCGACAGGTCCTCGCGGTCCATCCGAATGGCGTCGGAACGCGTCAGGACCAGCCCGCCGAGGCCGATCTCGGCCTCGCTGTCGTTGGCGAGAGCCGGCGCGGCGACGGCCAACGCCGCGGCGACGGCGAGGGCGCGCGCGGTGAGATCGACGAGGGCCATCGAGGTCTCCTTTCGGACCGCGGATGCGGCGGGCCGCGACCGTCACTGGGATAGCACACCGCCTCGTCACGGGCGATCCGGGATGTCCCTCGATCCCCGTCCGGCGCGTCGCGAGCGCCGGTGGCGCCGGGGCACGGCACCCGCGAACGCGCGTCGCTCCCGCTTGCCGACGTCGCCGCACTCCGCCATTCTCGTCGCCGAACGCGGAACCGTGGACGGCGGAACGCGGCGATCGGCGCCTCCGACCATCGTCGCCGACGAGATCGCGTACTTGACTTTCGCCTCGAAAGAAACGAACGTTCGTTCGTATATAAGAATGCGGCGTCGAACGACGCCGGCACCGGGACGGGAACATCCTCGATGGCCAGGATCGAAGACGAAGTCGACCGCCGCTCGCCGGCCCGCGCCCTGAACCACGCGGCGCTCGCAGAGAAGGTGGCGGAGTTGCGCGAGCGTGCGGCCCGCGCCGCGGCAGGCGGCGGCGAGAGCGCCCGCGCCCGCCACGTCGCCCGCGGCAAGCTCCTGCCGCGCGACCGCATCCGGCTCCTCCTCGATCGCGGCTCGCCCTTCCTCGAACTCGGCCAACTCGCGGCGCAGGGCATGTACGGCGACGAGGTGCCCTCCGCCGGCATCGTCACCGGCATCGGCCGCATCGAGGGCCGCGAATGCCTCATCGTCGCCAACGACGCGACGGTGAAGGGCGGCACCTACTTCCCCCTCACGGTGAAGAAGCATCTGCGCGCCCAAGAGATCGCCGCCAAGAACGAGCTGCCCTGCGTCTACCTCGTCGATTCCGGCGGCGCCAACCTGCCCAATCAGGACGAGGTCTTCCCCGACCGCGATCACTTCGGCCGGATCTTCTACAATCAGGCCAACATGTCGGCGCGCGGCATCCCGCAGATCGCCGTGGTGATGGGCTCGTGCACCGCCGGCGGCGCCTATGTGCCGGCGATGTCGGACCAGTCGATCATGGTGCGCGAGCAGGCGACGATCTTCCTCGGCGGCCCGCCGCTGGTGAAGGCGGCGACCGGCGAGATCGTCACGGCCGAGGACCTCGGCGGCGCCGACGTCCACACCCGCACCTCCGGCGTCTCCGACCTGATGGCCGAAGACGACGCCCACGCGCTCGGTCTCGCCCGGCAGGCGGTGCGGAACCTCGCGCGACCGAAGCCCGCCGGCCCGACCCTGCGGGAACCCCGCGAGCCGGTGCTCGACCCGGCCGACCTCTACGCCATCGTCTCGGCCGATCCGAAGAAGCCCTTCGACATCCGCCAGATCATCGGCCGCGTCGTCGACGCCTCGGAGTTCGAGGAGTTCAAGCCCTACTACGGCACCACGCTCATCTGCGGCTTCGCCCACGTCTGGGGCTATCCGGTCGGCATCGTCGCCAACAACGGCATCCTCTTCTCCGAGAGCGCGCTCAAGGGCGCCCATTTCGTCGAACTCTGCGCCCAGCGCGGCATCCCGCTGATCTTCCTGCAGAACATCACCGGCTTCATGGTCGGGCGGAAGTACGAGGCCGGCGGCATCGCCAAGGACGGCGCCAAGATGGTCAACGCCGTCGCCTGCGCCGCGGTGCCGAAGATCACCGTGGTCGTCGGCAACTCCTTCGGCGCCGGCAACTACGGCATGTGCGGCCGCGCCTACGACCCCAACTTCCTCTTCATGTGGCCGAACGCCCGCATCTCGGTGATGGGCGGCGAGCAGGCGGCGGGCGTCCTCGCCCAGGTCCGCCGCGACGGTATCGAGGCCAAGGGCGGCACCTGGTCGACCGAGGACGAAGAAGCCTTCAAGGCGCCGATCCGGGCGCAGTACGAGGAGCAGGGCTCGGCCTGGTACTCTTCGGCGCGGCTGTGGGACGACGGCGTCATCGACCCGATGGATACGCGTCTCGTCATCGCCCTGTCGCTCTCCGCCGCCTTCAACGCGGCGCCGAAGGAGACCCGCTTCGGCGTCTTCCGCATGTGACCGCACCGCCGGCGATCCGTCTCCGCCTTCTTCTTCCGATGCCCGAGGGGCTCCGATGACCGCTCGTCCGATCCGCCCGATCCGCACCCTGCTCGTCGCCAACCGCGGCGAGATCGCGTGCCGCATCTTCTCGACCGCCCGCCGCATGGGGCTGCGCACCGTCGCGGTCTTCTCCGAGGCTGACGCGAACGCCGCCCATGTACGCGCCGCCGACGAGGCGCATCTCATCGGCCCGGCGCCGGCGCGGGAGAGCTATCTCGGGATCGATCGCATCCTCGAGGTCGCGAAGGCGAGCGGGGCGGACGCGATCCATCCCGGCTACGGCTTTCTCTCCGAGAACGCCGACTTCGCCGAGGCAGTCGAAGCCGCCGGCCTCGTCTTCGTCGGCCCGCCGGCCGCCGCCATTCGCGCCATGGGCTCCAAGAGCGCCGCCAAGTCGCTGATGGAGAAGGCCGGCGTGCCGCTCGTCCCCGGCTATCACGGCGAGGACCAGGACCCGGACCTGCTCGCCCGCGAGGCGGCGCGCATCGGCTTCCCCGTGCTGATCAAGGCCTCGGCCGGCGGTGGCGGCAAGGGCATGAAGGTGGTGGAAAAGGCGGAGGACTTCGCCGCGACGCTGGCCTCGGCCAAGCGCGAGGCGGCCTCCTCCTTCGGCGACGACCGGGTGCTGATCGAGCGCTATCTCACCCGGCCGCGCCACATCGAGGTGCAGGTCTTCGCCGACGGCCTCGGCGAGACGGTCCATCTCTTCGAGCGCGACTGCTCGGTGCAGCGCCGGCATCAGAAGGTGATCGAGGAGGCCCCCGCCCCCGGCATGACCGACGAACGGCGAGCCACGATGGGCGAGGCGGCCGTCGAGGCGGCGAAGGCGGTCGGCTACGTCGGTGCCGGCACGGTGGAGTTCATCGCCGAGGGCGAGGACTTCTTCTTCATGGAGATGAACACCCGCCTGCAGGTCGAACATCCGGTGACCGAGGCGATCACCGGTCAGGATCTCGTCGAGTGGCAGATCCGAGTGGCGCGCGGCGAGGCGCTGCCGCTGTCGCGAGGAGAGCTGGCGATCACCGGCCACGCCGTCGAGGCGCGACTCTACGCCGAGGATGCCGATCGCGACTTCCTGCCCCAGACCGGCCGCCTCGACCATCTCCGCTTCCCCCCCGGCGTCCGCGTCGATGCCGGCGTCGCGGCGGGAGATGCGGTCTCCCACCACTACGATCCGATGATCGCCAAACTCGTCGCCCACGGCGCCACTCGCGCCGAGGCGCTGGCCAAGCTCGCCGACGCGCTCGCCGGAACCGAGGTGATCGGCCTCGTCACCAACCGCGGTTTCCTCGAGCGCATCCTGCGCCACCCGGAATTCGCCGAAGCGCGCCACGACACCGGGTTCATCGCCCGCAACGCCGCCGAACTCTTCGCCCCCGCGCCGGCCGACGAGCGCCTCGCCCTCCTCGCCGGGCTCGCCGTCCTCGAGCGCGAGGCGGCCGCACTGCCCCGCGCCCCCGCCGATCCCCATTCGCCCTGGGCCACCGCGGGGGCCTGGTCGATGAACCTGCCGGCACGTTCCGAAGTCGGCCTGCGCGACGGCACCACCACCCGCACCCTCGCCTTCGACCGCCTCGCCGGCCGCACCACCCATCTCATCGAGACGGGCGCGATCGAGGTCGCCGCGACCCTCCATCCCGATGGCCGGCTCGACGCGCGGATCGGCGCGACCCGGCTCGGCGCCCGCGTCGCCTTCGCCGGTGATCGCGTCGCCGTCTTCACCGGCCGCGCCCAGGCGACCTTCACCCTCGTCGACCCGCATGCCGGCGACGACGCCCACCATCACCACGCCGACCGGCTGGTGGCGCCGATGCCGGGCTCCGTCGTCCAGGTGTTGGTCGAGGCCGGCGCCGCCGTCGCCAAGGGCGACCCTCTCGTCGTCGTCGAGGCGATGAAGATGGAACACGTCATCCGCGCCCCCCACGATGGCGTCGTCGAACGGGTCGACGTCGCCGTCGGCGATCTCGTCGCCGACGGCACCGAACTGGCGGTGATGGCGGCCGAGGCCTGACCGCGACGGCGTGTCGCCCCGGAAGACCCCGCATCGATGGTGACGGCGTGATTTTTTCGGATCGCGAACGCACCGTCGATTTTCCCGCCCCGACCACCCTTTCTCGGCCGAACCGACGCCGAGCAGGCCGGAATCCGCCTCCGACCGGCGGATTCCCCCCGTTTCGACGCGCAGCTCCTGCGCGCGCGAGGCACTTGACGCTGTCCCTCTCATCCCCACCAATCGCCGGACTCGTGATCACGATCGATGGAGAAGCGGCATGTCGGCGAAGAATCCCTGGCTCAGAGAGGCGAACCTGATCGGCGGCGCCTGGGTCGGAGCCGACGGCGGCGGAACCATCACCGTCACCGATCCGGCGACGGGCGCGGTGCTCGGCACCGTCCCCGACGTCGGCCGCGCCGAAGTCGCGCGCGCCATCGCCGCGGCCGAAGCCGCCTTCCCCGCTTGGGCGGCGAAGACGGCGAACGAGCGCGCCGCCATCCTCAACAAGTTGGCGAACCTCATCCGCGCCAACGTCGATGCGCTCGGCGAACTCCTCACCATGGAGCAGGGCAAGCCGCTCGCCGAAGCCAAGGGCGAGGTGCTCGGCTCGGCCGCCTACGTCCAGTGGTTCGCGGAGGAAGCGCGCCGCGTCTACGGCGACACCATCCCCTCGCCCTGGGCCGATCGCCGCATCATCGTCCAGAAGGAGCCGGTCGGCGTCATCGCGGCGATCACGCCGTGGAATTTCCCCTCCTCGATGATCTCCCGCAAGCTCGGTGCGGCGCTCGCCGCCGGCTGCACCGCCGTGATCAAGCCGGCCGAACTCACCCCCTATTCCGGCCTCGCCTGGGGTATGCTGGCGCAGGAAGCGGGCGTGCCCGACGGTGTCGTCAACGTCGTCACCGGCCGGCCGGCGCCGATCGGCGACGAATTCATCGAGAACCCGGCGGTCCGCAAGATCACCTTCACCGGCTCGACCGCGGTCGGCCGCATGCTCGCCGGCCGCGCCGCCGAGCGGTTGAAGCGCGTCTCGATGGAACTCGGCGGCAACGCCCCCCTCATCGTCTTCGACGACGCCGACCTCGACCGAGCGGTGGCGGGTGCCGTCGCCTCCAAGTTCCGCAACTCCGGCCAGACCTGCGTTTGCACCAACCGATTCATCGTCCAGGCCGGCATCTACGACGCCTTCGCCGAGAAATTCGCCGCCGCGGTCGCGGCGCTGAAGGTCGGCAACGGCCTCGAGGCCGGCACCGTCCAGGGCCCGTTGATCGAGGAGAAGGCTGTGCAGAAGGTGGAGAACTTCGTCGCCGACGCCCTCGCCAAGGGCGGCCGGGTGACGGTCGGCGGCAAGCGCCACGACCTCGGCCACGGCTTCTACGAGCCGACCGTCATCTGCGACGCGCGCACCGACATGAAGTTCGCCCAGGACGAGATCTTCGGCCCCGTCGCGCCGCTCTTCCGCTTCGAAACCGAGGAAGAGGCGCTGGCGATCGCCAACGGTTCGCCCTACGGGCTCGCCGGCTACTTCTACACCCGCGACCTCGGTCGCGCCTTCCGTCTCGCCGAGAAGCTGAAGTTCGGCCAGATCGGCATCAACGAGTCGGTGCTGACCACCGAGGTCGCTCCCTTCGGCGGCGTCAAGGAGTCGGGTTTCGGCCGCGAAGGATCGAAGTACGGCCTCGACGACTATCTCGACGTCAAATACGTCTGCGTCGGCGGCATCTGAAGACCGACGTCGCGCCGGTCGAGGAAGCCGGACGTCGTGAACGTCCGGTCGACCGGCCGGCCCGGCTCACCGCGGGCCGGCGCGGAGCATCGCGCCGTCTGCGCCGTCCCCCCTCCAGAAGGCGGGCACCGACCGTTCGCCGGCTCCGCTCGACGGGCGGAACCCGGGCGTCCGAGGGGTCGCGAAGCTTCGACGGGGAAAATCGATTTCCCGCTTGCCACGGTCGGACGGGGTCGCTATATCCAGCCCGTCCGGCGGCACCGCCGCCCGCTGCTCCCTTCGTCTAGCGGCCCAGGACGTCGCCCTCTCACGGCGAAAACAGGGGTTCGAGTCCCCTAGGGAGCGCCAAATTTTCCTAGGAAAATCAGGTGGTTAGAACGAGCCCTGCGGGCCTCGATCGTCGTCCCACACAAGCATCCCACATAGCGGTCAAATACCCCGTGGGATCGTCATTCAGCACCTGAACGAGAAAGAGCACCCTTGCGGGTGCCCTTGGTGTTCGTGACGCGGTGCCCGGCACGTTCAGACGCGGCGAGCCACGAGCGCACGTTTCAGTGCAGCGCGGCGACCCCGCGTCGCGGCGGCGGTCTCTGCCTCTCGTGCTGTCGGGCGCTTGCCTCTCGCCCGCAGGCGCGTCGTCGCCTTCATCCTCTCCACGTATGCCAGCACGTCGGCCAGCTCGATCAACACCGGGCGTCCCGGCAGGAACGGCAAGGCGCCGTCCCGCCGAAGGCGTTCGATCTTCGACACCGAGCACCGCAGGAGCCCCGCGACTTCGGACTGCGTGAGCAGGTTCACAGCGCCATCCCCTCGACGAACGCGCCGACGAACGCCGCCGGGACACCAGTTTCCCCGGCGACCGCGAACCGTGACGTGCCCGTCGCCAGTCGAGAGGCCATGCCCTTCGCTGCATCCCAGACAGCGCCCGGAGCGAGAAGCCGCATGCCGCCGTCCGCGTCGATCTCGACGCCGATCCGGTCGGTGGTCTCGAAATGCGGCGCTTCGTCCTGTCGGGTGGCCATCCATCCGAGCAACCTCCCGGTTTCGGGATGGAGCTTCGCAAGAACGGTGGCGTCGAATTCGTGGGTTTCGTGGGTGTTGTCGTTCGTGGCGATCATCGTCGTGTCCTCTTTCAGTCACCCGAGGCGGCGCCCCGGTTGATTGAAGGATCACGGATCGGATTTGCGTCATGAAGACTTTTGTGCGTCGGCCGACACACGGGACACGGCGCGAAATTTGTCAGAAAATCACGAGATTGATCGTGGATATTCTCGTGTCCGACGCCGCAGGACACACCGGACACGAGCAGCGTTCACGAAACCGTGATCGCACTCTGGTCCCCTTGGTGCCTTCCCTCTCCGGCAACTCGCGGCCCCAACCAAGGGACACGAGTCGCCCCGGCGAGGACACGGCGCGGGACCCCCACCATCCGAGACACCGGGACCCCGACCCCACCCCCCGGCCTCCCCCGGAAGACGGCTTTTTCCATCTACCCGGCGGCTACACCAAGCGCGCATTTTTCCAACTTTTGCGGTTCGGTAAGGTGCGCCGCTTCGGCGACGCGGCCCGATCGGAATTAATCGGTGATATCGATCGAATGTTGGTTTTCGATCGATTTTCCTGATGGGTGTCATGTATCGTTCCCGCTGCGGCACAGGGATGGGAGGTCCGCGACATGGGCATTTTCGCGCCGGGGCTTCATGACGAAAAGCACCGCCGGGCGTTCTTGGAAGCGGCGGCGCGGACCCGGTTCGGCGCGGTCGGTGCTCCGGTCTGTGGCGCGAAGACCCGCGACGGCGCCACCTGCAAGAAGCGCCCGCTCTCGGGCGAGCGCCGGTGCCTGCGCCACGCGGGACCCGCTGCCGCCAAGCGGTATCACGAACGGCTCTTCGAGGCGTTCGGGCGCGGCGAAATCACCTTCGAGGCGTGGCAGGAGCGCGAGCACCGCCGCCTCGCGAACCGCCTTCCGCGCCTGTGGGCGGAGAACCCTTGGGCGCCCGGCATGACCATCGATCTCGGCGACCTCGAAGAGAAGTTTCGCGGCGACCTCGCGCTCGGCGGCGTCAACGCCGATGCACTCTCACCGGCGGCGAGGGACCGGGCGCGGTGGCGTTGGCGCCGGTTGTGCTGCGATCGGCGGCGGCCCGTGGAGTGGGCGGCGTTCCTTCGCGACGAACTGCCGAAGCGCATCCGCCGCGATGGACCTCGTCCGCCAGACACGGACGCCGGGACGGCAGTCGCGGCCCTGTTTCGGGTCGACGCCGCCCCTCCTCCGATGTCGAAGCGGCGTAGGCTCGACCCGCCTCGGCTCCCGGCGACAGCGCCCAAGCCCCGATTGCCGCGTGTCGGTCGGGCGGGTCCCACGATCAGCGACGAACGCCTTGCCGATCTCTGGGCCGAACACGGCGCGACCCTCACGCGCCTTGTCGGTGACGACGGCGACGAGCGAACGCTTCGCTGGCTCGCCGGTCTTCTCGCGCGTGTCCTCGACGCGCCGGAGGACACCGACGCGGCCGGGGCGTGGCGCGCGGCGGTCCTCGCCCGTCGCACTGGCTGAATTTGGTCCACCTGTTCCGCTCGTCAACAGCGTCAGGACACAGCGAGGGTGACGCATCCCTTCCCGAACGGAGGTTTGCGCGATGCCCGCCATCGACCCCGAATATCTCCCGCTGAACGAAGCGGCGCGTCTCCTGTGCCGCTCGCGCGCGGGCCTCTATCTCCTCGCTGCGGACGGTAGGCTCGCCTTCGCCAAGATCGGCGGTCGCACCGTCGTCTCGGTCAAGTCCGTCCGCGCCATGCTCAAGAGCGCCGAGCCCTACGCTCCGGCGACCCACCGCACGGCGGCGGCGACCCGCGCGCGTGTCGCTCGCGCGACGACCTCCTCGACCCTCTGAACGGATCGACCCGGCCATCCGCAAGGACGCCGGGTCGTTGAGTTTCGAAGCCGAATTTCCGCGCTTTGCCGAGCGCGCCACACCACAGATAGAAAGCAGTGGCGATGGACGCCCAATATGTAGCGTCTCCCGGCGAGATCGCCAAGAACTTCCTGCGGGACGTCTTCGGGACCAAGTGGCGGGACGCGTGGATCGCCGACGTCCCCGGCGACCCCGGTGCCACGCCGGACCCGGCTGCTTGGGCCGGCATGAGCGCGGACGACCTCGCCGACCATCTCACCGATGACGGCAACCTCTACTACGCCGTTGCCATCGTGGACGGCCGCCGTCACCGAGACAATTTCGTCGAGGCCCCCGTGCTGGTGCTGGACGACGTCATGTCCCGCGTCGCTCCCGAGACGGTGTCGAGCCTGCTCGGTGAGCCGCGTTGGATCGCGCGAACTTCTCCCGGCAGTCAGCAGTGGGTCTACACGCTCTCCGCGCCGATCTCTGACCGGACCTTGTATGCTCGGGTCCTGACGGCGCTCAAGGCGAAGGGCCTCACCGACAAAGGGTCCGGGGACGTCGTCCACTACATGCGGCTCCCTGTCGGCATCAACGGCAAGGGTGCGTACGGCTCGCCCTCGCCCCGCGTCACGGGCTGGAGGCTCGGCGACAACATCCTCGACGTCGGGCACCTGCTCGATGTCCTCGGCCTCAATGGCGGCCCTGCTCCCCTCGCGAGCCCTCGCCCTGCCGATAGTGGCCCCCTCTCGGCGCGCAGCAGGAAGGAACGCACTGCGGGGTCCGTCGAACTCCTTCGCCGTGCTGTAGCGGCGATCCCGAACGATGCCGAGTTCGGCGACTACGACGCCTTCGAAGCGATGGGCGAGGCGATCAAGGGGGCGGCCGGGGGTGATCCCGGTGGCCTCGAAATCTGGCTCGACTTCTGTGCCCGTTCCGAGACCCACGACAACGACCCCGACCTGATGGAGGCGAAGTACGTGTCCTTCGGCGCGGACCATGCCGGGTGGGCCTCGATCCTCCGGCGGGTCGCCGAACGTGATGCCGGTCTCGCCGAGACGCTTCGCCGGGAAGGCGCGAAGTTCAAGTTCGAGGACACCACGCCGGACGACGATGACCGGGCCGACGCGCTCGCCGACGAGGCGGCAGAGGAGGCAGCGCGCAGCGCCGCGCTGCTGGCCGAAATTCGCAAGGATCACGCGATCATCCGGGGGTTCAAGGGCGTCGCCAATCTCCGGGGCACGGCGACCCGGCTCATCGCCTTCGAGCCGCGTGACGTCTTCACGCAGTTCTGGGACCAGCGGGGAACGTTGCCGGTCAAGGGAAAGCACATCCCGGCCGGACGCGCGATGTTCTCCGGGCCGGGGATGCTCCCGACGTTCGAGGGCGTCGGCATGTGGATGCCGGGGGCCGAACCGGCGGGGCACCTGAACCTGTTCCCCAGCTTCGCGGTGTCCTCCGTTCCCGGCTCTTGGTCGACGATCGACCAGTACCTGCGGCTCATCCTCGCATCGGGCGACCCGGCGCGGTACGGGTTCCTGCTCGATTGGCTCGCCTACTGCACCCAGAACCCGCTCGGCCGCGCACTGACGGTCCTGTGTCTCGTCGGGCTTCCGGGCTGTGGGAAGTCGACCCTCGGCAAGCTCATGCGCATGATCTTCGGACACCGTCTGTCGATCGCCGCGACCAGCGAGGCCGACTTGTTCGGCAACTTCAATGGTCGGCTCGAACACGCGCTCTTCATCCACGCCGACGAGGCGTTCTTCGGCCCGGACCCGCGCATCCGGTCGACGTTCAAGGCGCTGGTGACGGAGCCGACGCTGCGGATCGAAGAGAAGCATGAGACGGCGCGCGAAGTCCCGAACCGGACGAAGATGCTCGTCACGTCGAACGAGGCGGCGGCACTGCCCTTGGAGCCTCGCGACCGGCGGTCGACGGTCTTCACCGTGAGCGACGCGTGGATCGGCGACAAAACCCGTTGGGATGCCCTCCATCACGCGATCGACAATGGAGACGAAGTCCAAGCGTTCCTTCACGCCCTGCTTCAGCGCGATCTCACGAAGTTCAACCCGCGTCGGCCGCACGGCACCATCGACAAGGTGCAGATGGCGCTCGCCGGTAGCGATCCCGTCACGCAGTTCATCAAGAGCGCGATCGACCGGGGGGCGTTGCCCGGCGCGGACGAGACCGCCGAGTTGAGCGGCAAGGTGCGCGCCGACTGGACGGCCGGGCCAATCACCGTCCTGCGTTCCGAGTTCTACGACGAGTTCGAGCGTTGGGCGGGAGCCCGGCAGCGGCGCGCCAGCTTCATCCCGAACGCCACCGCTTTCGGGGCGAAGCTCCGCAGCCTGATCCCCGACATCAACCGTGGCGCCCAGAAGGCCCGCATCGGCGGCACCTCGCAGAACGTCTACGTCTTCCCCTCGCTGGAAGAGACCGAGCGCGCGCTGCTGGCCGCGCTCGGCGCCGGGGATGAAGCGCAGCAAGGGGGTGGAACGGCTCCGGAGGGAGGTGGAACGGAAAAGAGCTAAAAAAACCCAATGAATTCAAGATTGTTCCAACTGTTCCAACTGTTCCAACCAGAAAAATAGAGAACCAAAGAATTGGTCTCTTCCCCCTGCATTTCACTTCGGCGAACGCACCGCGCGATTTCGTAGAAAAAAATCAGGGTCAGGGTGGAACACTGGAACACCCCCTAGAATACCGCAGAAAACAGCCACTTTTCGTGTTCCACCCGAGCCAATTTCGCGGGTGGAACACCGAAGCCGAAAGACGGACCCGAACATGAACGACGAAAACGACCCCGCGCACGACGCCGCGCTCGACCCTGACGCCGCCGATGTCGACGTTCTCGCGCTCGACCCCGACGACATCGCCGGGCTGACCCGGCGTATCCACAAGCCGGACTTCCTGCGGGCCGACGCCGTGATCAACGGTTCGCGTCGTGCCGCCCGCAGGGGCGCCACGACGCGAACCGGAGCCTACCGGCACGGTGCGTTCGAATTCAACGACCGGACGACGGCGGCGTTCCTTCGCATCGAAGCCGGCCCCCCGCTCGACCCGCTCGGCCAGAACGCGGCGATCCTCCTCGCGGAAGAAGCCGAGATCGGCAGGACCCGAGTTCCCGGCGGGCGCATCGCCTTGGACAGCGGCAATCCCGGCCCCGGCCAGCCCGTCGAGCTGTTGTTGCTCACCACGTCCTCGGCTCCCGCGCGGAGGAACCTCGCCCGTGCGCTCCGGGCTCTCGCGCGTCAGGTCGAAAGGCACTCGCCGCCGGGCTGGAACGACGCCGAAGAAGATTGAGCTTTGGCGCACGAGAGGACACGGGCACCGTGCCAGTACCCACGAAGAAGGACCGCGCAATGAACCAAGATCAGACCGACAACTTCCTTCGCCTCCTCGCCAACATCGACGCGGCGAACGACCTCGGTTCGCCGCACGATGGCCACGACGATTTTCGGACTTTCGAGGGCACCGCGCTGGCCGATGACGCCTCGTTCATCGCTGCCATCCATGTCGTCCCGGAGGCCGCGTCGATCCGGCTCGTGCTGGACCCCGCCGACGCCGGCGCCCTGCGCCGCACCGTTCTCGATGACGGGCGGATCGCGCTCGATTTCGCCCCCTCCGCAGACGAGGGCGTGACCATCTCCCTTGCTGTTTCGTGCCCCACTTGCGCGGCCGACCTCGTCGGCGCCCTCGACGACGCATCCGATCGCCTCGACGAACTCTTGGACGGCGCCCTCTGCCTCGATCCGGCGAGCGCTGCCTGACGGACGACATCACGCAGCTACCGGGGTGGCCCCGCTCCGGTCTCTGAAGGACGAAGCCAATGCCGAACTTTGCCGATCCTCGCGCGCTCACTGCGCCGCCGCCTCCCGGTTTCGAGCCGATGGCGAATGTCGTCCCGCCCCCGCCGCCCGGCTTCGAGCCCGTGTCCGCCGCGCCGAAGCCCCCGCAGGGCTTCGAGCCGGTCCCGACCGCCGAGAGCCGCAATTGGCTTCAGCGCAACATCGGCGACCCGCTGGGGCGCGGCTGGAACCAGCTTCAGACCGGGGCGAACGTCCTCGGCGGCGAAGTCGGCTTCTACACGCCGCGCGAAGTCGCCGAAGGCGTCGTCCAGAACGCCGCCGATCAAGCGTTCTACCCGGTGCAGCCGAGCATCGCGGCGGCTCAGAAGGAGATCAACGACGCCCCGACGGCGTGGGAGGCGATCAAGTCGGCCGCGTCCAACCCGCGCGCCGTCGTGCAGACGGCGGTCGAGAGCCTTCCCGCCTCGGGCGCGGCGATCCTCGGCGGCGTCGGTGGCGCCGTCACCGGCGGCCTTGCGGGTCCCGTCGGCGCCAGTGCGGGCCTCATGGCCGGCACGGGTGCCGTCTCCGGCGCCACCGAGTACGCATCGACGATCCGTGAAGTCCTTGCCGACCGAGGCATCCCGGACACCATCGACGCGATCGAGGCGGCGCTTCAGAACCCCGAGATCATGGCGGCGGCCCGCGAGAAGGCGGCGCTGCGCGCGGGTTCCGTCGGCGCCCTCGACGCCGCGACGGCGGGCCTCGCCGGGCGCATCATGGGTCCGGTCGCCCGCACCGTCGGGCGCGCCGGCGCCCCGGTCGCCGTGCAGGGCCTCGCGGGTCTCGCTGGCGAAACCGGCGCCCAGATGGCGGGCGGCGCAGTGGGTGAGGCCGGCGCGCAGCTCCTTTCCGAGGGCGAGATCAAGAAGCCCGGCGCGGTCGTGGTGGAGGCCGCCGCCGAAATCCCCGGCGCGATCCACGACGTCCCCGGCGCCATGCTCGGACGCCACATCGGCGAGAAGGTCGCGAACCGCAACGAGGTGGCCCCCGCGCCGCCCCCCGGCTTCGTGCCGCCGGAGGCCCCGCCCCCGCCGGCCGGCTTCGTGCCGGTGGCCCGATCCGACGCGCGAACGCCGGGAGCGCCCGGCGAGGCGCGTGAGAGCGCCACCCCGCTGCTGCCGCCCGAAGGGTTCGAGCCCGTGGCCCCGCGCCGCCGCGAGGACACCGAGACCCCGGCGGTGATCTCGTCGGCGCCGCTCCCGCCGGAAGGCTTCGAGCCGGTGTCCGCGCCGGGGTCCCGTGTCCGGGTCTCGACCCCCGACGGCTCGATGTCGGTCGATGCCGATTGGCATGTCGCCGACCTCGGTGGGCTGCGTCGTGCCGAGGGCGACCTTCAGCCGCGCCAGCGGGACACGCGCGCCGCCTCCGACCTTCAGGTGAACGAGATCGCGGCCCATCTCGACCCGTCGCGGTTGGTGGAGAGCCGCGAGAGCGACCGGGGCGCCCCGATCATCGACGAGAACGGTACGATCCTTTCCGGCAACGGGCGCGTCGCGGCGATCGACCTCGCGATGACCAAGAACTCCGACGCCCATGCGGCCTATGTGCAGGCGATCCGCGACCGGGGCTTCGACGTCACCGGCATGGGTCGCCCGGTGCTGGTGCGGCGCGTGGAGGGGCTGACGCCCGACCAGAAACGCGACTTCGCAGTGCGCTCGAACCGAGACGGCAAGCTCGCCATGAGCCCCGGCGAACAGGCAGCGGTCGACGCGGACCTGATTTCGCCCGACCTCCTCGGCCGGATCGACACGGACACCGACGCGGGGCTCGGCAGCGCGAGCAACGCCGAATTCGTCCGCAAGGTCCTTTCGCGCCTGCCGTCCGCCGAGCAGGCGGCTTTCCTCGACCCCGAAGGGCGGCTCTCGCAGCAGGGCGCCAAGCGCCTCGAAGCGGCCGTCTTCGCCCGTGCCTACGGCGACAGGGACCTCATCACCCGCGCCGCCGAGACCGACGCCGAAGGCGGCGCCTCCCGTGCTCTTCTCGGTGCTGCCCCGGCGTGGGCGGCGATGCGCGCCGAAGCCGACCCGCATTTCGACGTCACCCCGGCGCTCGTGCAGGCGGTTCACGACGTCGCCGAAATGCGTCGGCAGGGCGTGAAGCCCGAAGCCTTCTATGGACAGACCGACGCCTTCGCCGAGCGCAATCCGACCGCCGAACTGCTGGCGCGCGCCTTCTACGACCCGGCGGGGCGCCGCGCGGCGGCGTGGGGCTCGGTGCGCGACTTCCTGCGGAGCTACGCCGACGAGGCGACCCGCCGCCGCAATGCCGAAGGCGACCTCTTCGACGACGCCGCCACGACGCCCGAGGGGATCATCCGCGACATGCTCGACCGGCGCGGCGCGCGCGCCTCGGACCCGCGCGCCGTCGCTCTCGACGGTCAGATTGGCAAGCTCGAAGCCTCGGGGCGCAATCCCGACCAGCTCGCGAAGCTGAAGGCGACGCGGGCCTCGATCGACGGCAGGGCCGACGCCGCGTCGCAGATGCGCGCCGCCGAAGATCGGCTCTACGACACGACGCTTTCGACCCGTGTCCCGCGTGGTGGTCTCGCGCCGTCGTTCATGGAGCGGTCGACGTCGAAGGGTCTTTCGATGTTCGAACAGGCGTTCCGCGACGCGGGGCTCGACCCCGACCGCGCGCGGAACATGCCCGCCGCCCGCCAGATCGAAACGCTCTCGACCCTCGTGCGGGACAAGTTCGGCCTTGCCGCCGTGAGGGACAAGGGCGCCAAGGCGCGCGACGCCATCGACCAGATGCTCGACGCATACCGCAACGTTCAGTTCATGGCGCACGCCCTCGTCATGCCGAACAAGGCGATCGGCCTCGGCGGTCGGCTCTCGATCTCGTTGGAGAAGGCGAGCGGCCGCTATCTCGGCGCCTACGCCCCCGACACCCGGACCGTCCACATGCCGGGGCGGTCCAACTCCTTCGCCCACGAATGGGCGCATGCGCTCGATCACTATCTGCTCGGCAAGCTCTTCGACGGGAAGTCGCAGCCGAAGGCGTATCTGCTCTCGCAGGAGGCGCGCGCGCGGGGGCTCGACCCGTCCGGGTCCGTCGAGGCGGCCTTCGCGAACCTGCTCAACGTCGTGTTCCACGACCGGGCCGAATTCGCGGCCCGGCTCGCCCATCTCGAAACGGTGTCCGGGGACACGGACCCGGCGACGGGCAAGGCGACGAAGGCGGCACTCTCCGCACAGGCCGAAATCCACCGGATGCGCGCCGGTGCGACCGGTCCCCTCGGTGTCCCCTCGTCCGACTATGCTCGTTCGGTCGCCGACTTCGACCCGGCGTCGCGCTACTGGCTGAAGCCGACCGAAATGCTCGCCCGCGCCTTCGAAGCCTATGTCGCGCACAAGGTCGAGGCCGTGGGCGGCGACAACGCCTTCGTCACCAAGGGCGATGCCGCCTATCTCGACACGGCCGACCGCCGCCTGCGCGAAACCTTCCCGAAGGACGAGACGCGCACCGCGATCTTCGCCGCCTTCGACGACGTGATGACCCACGTCCGCAACGCCGGTCTCTTCGGCACCGACGAAGCGGCGCCCCGCCCGGCGGACACCGACGTCGTCGATCCGATGCACTGGTTCCGCATGTCGGCCGACACCCCGGCGACCTCGTGGCCGCAGGAAGTCCGGCAGGAAGTGAACCGCCTGCGCAACGCCATCAAGAACCCCCGCGAAGCGCTGCGGGCGGGCGTGTCCGAAACGGCCATGAACGCCGGGTTCGACCGCTCGCCCTCGGTCGCGACGGAATATCCGCTGTGGACGCGCGCCAAGGACGCCGCGACGTTCCCGGTCTTCACGATGCGCGGCATCATGAAGACGATCGTCGCTCGCGCCCCCGACGGGGCCCGGCCCTTCGTGCAGACGTTGACCGACTTCTTCGCGACCGACCCCGGCACGGGGCGCACGATCGGCGAGACCTACGAGGAAGCCGTGACGCGCTCGGCACGACGCGACGCGAACGAACTCGCGGCGGCGATCCGGTCGCTCGGCTTCAAGGACCACTTGACCAAGGACCAGACGGACCAGCTTCGCGGGCTTCTTCTCGGCGAGCCGCACCCGGACGCCCCCGAGGCCATGGTGAAGCTCGCCGGTGCGGTGCGGCGCATCTACGATCGGCTGTGGCGCGAGAACACCGACGCCGGGATCGAGCAGGGCTACGTCAAGGACACGGGCTATCTGAACCGCGTCCTCAACGACCAAGCCGTCTTCGACGCCCCGGAGCGTTTCGAAGAGCAGGCGAGCAAGGTTTACAGCATCTTGTTCGACAAGGAGGTCCGGGACGATGCCGGTGCGATCGCACCTGACGAACTGGCGTCGCGGATCGCCCAGGTGAAGCAGTTCCAGCCGCAGCGATTGGAGATCGACGCCTTCCGGTCGGCGATGGACGACGTTCGCGCCATGGGGCGCGAACTGCGCCGCCTTCAGGGCGCCGCGACGCCCGACACCAAGGCGATCGAAGCCCTCTCCGAACGCCTCGCCGCCCGGTACGAAGACCTCGCGGCGCTGGTGCGGCCCGAGTGGTCGGCGGTGTCCGCGATCCGCTGGAAGGAGGGCATCCTTCAGGGCAACGAGTTCGACTTCGCGACGCGCGGCCCCGATGGTGCGGCGACCCGGTCGCGCACCCTGCCGCCCGAGGCCGACCGCCTGCTCGAAGACTTCTACGTCGCGGACCCGCTTCAGGCGTTCCAGATCTACTCGATGAACTCGGCCCGCAAGCGCGAGTACGTGTCCCGGTTCGGTGTCCCGGTCGGGGGTGAGAGCGACCTGAACCACCTCGTCAACGCCAACGGCAGCAAGAACGGCCTCCGGGACACCATTGCCGCGAACCCGTCGCGCTACGACCTCGCGACGCCGACCGGCCGCGCCCGCGTCATCGCCGAGCTGACCGACGTCCGCACGGTCAACCGACAGGAGATGCTTCTGCGGGAGGCTATGCGCACCGGCATGAACCCGGAGGACATCCGCACCTTCCGCGACCTCGCCGAACGCATCACCGGCCGCCGGGCGTCGGGTGCGCCGTCGTGGCTGCGGCGGCTCTCGACGTTCTTCTACGCCGCCGGGTCGCTCGCCATGATGCCCCGTGCGATGTGGGCCTCGGTGACGGAACCCCTGACGGCCTATTTCCAGACCCGCGACGCGCAAGCGACGCTCAAGGGCTTCATCGCCTACGTGTCCGAGGCGCGCCGGTCGGCCCAGAGCGTCAAGGACCGGCAGGCGCTCGCCGAGGCGATCGGCCTCACGACGAGCCCCTACTTCGAGGGCGTCATCGCCCACCAGATGAGCCACGGGTATTCGGACAGCGTCAACGCGACGCGGCTGCTCGCCCGCATGTACGAGCGATCGGGCCTCACGCCGATCACGAACGCGCAGCGCCGGGCGATGATGGTCTCGGGCTGGCTCTACATGCGCAAGCTCGCCGAGACCATCCGGGACACCGGGACCCCGGAGGCGCGCCGCGAGATCGCCCGCGCCGAATTCCGCGACCTCGGCGTCTCCGACCAGATGATGCCCGACTTCGTGGATTGGGTGTCCCAGAGCCGTGACCTGCCGACGCTCGCCGACCTCGGGACCCGCGCCGGGAGCGTCTTCCAAGTCGCCGTGACGCGGTTCGTCGACCAAACCATTCAGGAGCCGAAGCGCGTCGACAAACCGGCGCTGGCGCTCGACCCCATCGGGCGGCTCGCCTTCGGCCTCTCGGCGTTCAATTATCGGTTCATGCGGTCGGTGCACTTCGCGCAAATCCTGCGCGGTGTCCGGGACACGGGCAGCTATCGGGACGCCGGGGCGGGTCCTGTGTCCGCTGTGGCGCGCGGCGCCTTACCGGTCGCCGGGACGCTCGCCGGTGGCTTCGCCCTGCTGATCGCCGGGCAGTTCCTCACGTCGATCGTGCGCGAGAGCCTGCTGAACGGCGACAAGTGGGACGAGATGGAGCGCAAGGGCGAGCTTCAGAAGTGGCTTATGGACCTTGCCCTGTCCCGCGCGGGCATCCTCGGCGCGCTCGACCCGCTCAATCAGGCGCGGATCGGCCTGCGCTATGGGCGCGACCTGACGAACCTCTACGCCGGGCCGCACGTCGCCTATTTCCTCGGCGCTGCGCAGGGAATGCTCGCGCTGGCCGCGCCCGCCCGCGAGAACGAGAAGCCGAAGTTCGACGCCTACGGGAACCCGAAGCGCCCGTCGAACAATGCCGAGTGGAACGCCGCGCGCTCTGCCTATCAGGTGGTGGCGGCACCGGCCGCGACGTGGCTGCTCTCGTCGATCCCGGCGGCGGGACCGCTCACGGGCGCGGCGCTGAGCTACGGCATGCAGAAGCTGTCGTCGCCCTCGGCGTCGGATGCCTTCGCGAACGTGCTCGTCGGCGAGAAGGACAGCCGCAAGCGGCTTCGCGAGCGAGAGCAGAAGAAAGCGCTCGGCGGCTGAAGCTCGATCATCCGCCGAACCGATGCGTGGACCCGGTCCCGACAAGCCCGAGGGCGTCGAGGCCGTGAACCACCCACGCCACGGCCGCGATCGCGAAGACGCCGAGGACCACTGCACCGATGAATTTTCCGAGGAACCAGAGCCCGAACTTCGTGTCCTCGTCCAGCATGGCCCGATCCTCCTTGCCGTGGTGCACCCACGCCGCACCGCATCACTGTTGGATAACTCTCGGTGCAGATTGACGGACTGTATCGCGTAGGTAGGCTTTGCCATAGTCCAAAACCTATGGTGACACCATGAGCCCCCGCGTCCTTGCCGTCCCGGCCGCCCTTGCCGCCGCTCTCTCGTTGTCCGCGTGCATGACCACGCAGGAAGTCCCGATGGCGCCGAACGTCCTTCGGCTCGACACGCAGGCGAGCGGCTTCGCCTACATCGGCCAGACCGTCCCGGCGACCATGCGCCTCGCCGCAAAGCGCACGCTCGAAGCCGGGTACACGCATTTCCGGCTCGATCAAGTTGCATCGTCGCAAGGGTCACAGGTCACGGGCGCGTCGAGCACATTCAACGGCTCTGGTCAGGCGTGGGGCTATGGAAACTCGGCGTGGGGCACCATGTCCGGGCACGGACACACGACCGTCTGGCGCAAGCCCACATCCAACGTCGGCGTCACCGTCATCATGTTCCGCGCGAACGATCCCGGCGCGCGAGACGCCTTCAAGGCCGAGGACATCCTGAAGAGGTACCCCAAAGAGGCGTTCTGAGCTCAAAAGCCCGTCAGCCATCCGAGCGGGATCGCGCGCCCAATGCGGCTCGCACGAGTTTCCGCACGCGCTCGATGTGCGCCTCGGTCCCGAGATCGGAGCGCCCGGTGCAAGCCCGCGAATGCTCGGCGACCACATCCTTCGCGGCGGTTTGAACCTTCACCCCCTGCTCGACCCGAGCAAGGGCCAGCACGGCGAGGGCGTCGTCGGTCAACGCCGTCGCGGCGCCCTGCTCATCCCGGACGACGAACCGCCCGCTGCGACGCGGACGCCCACGAGGCTTGCCCGTTGCGTTCTCCTCCCGGCCCGGCTTGTTCACGGTGAGCACGATCGATCCGTCCAAGCCCGGCGGGATCGGCTGGTGGACTTCGACCACCCAACGCTTCTCGATCACCCTCGCCGGTCCCTGCACAGGCGCGAAGTCGTCATCGTCTTCGGCGGCGCTCATGACACGACCTTGAGCTTCGACGCCGGGACGGGCGCGAGGGGCACCAGCGCCCGACGAGCCAGTTCCTCGGTTACGTCGAGGATGTGGCTGGAATAGTGCTTCTCGATCATCGCCGTGCTGGTGTCGTGCAGCGCCGCGACGATGCGCACCGGAACGTTCGCCCGCAGCGCCCGTACGATCGAGGAGTGCCGGAGCGCATAAGGGTCGGTGTCCTCCGGGACCCCGGCGACCTTGAGCGCCGGCTTCCACGGGCGTGTCATCTCGGCCGCCGAAGTCCAAGCGCCGCGCGCGACGGGCTCCCAATGGGTCGGCGTCGTCTGCTTGTGCCGCCAACGCTCCAACAGGGGCTCGTGCCCCTTCCGACCGTTGAGCGCCGGTACGAGGCGTTCGAGAACGTCGTCTCCGACCGGGACGGCGATCTTCGGCTTGATCCGCGCCGACCGCCCCTTCTGGGCGGGCGTGACCATGATGCGCCCGGACTGTACTTGGACGTCGGCGACCGTCGCCTTGGCGATCTGTGAGAACCGCGCGCCGGTCGCGGCCAACAAGAGGACGAGCCGCCCGAAATCTCCGTTCGGATCGATCGAGAACGCCGCCTCGACCACGCTCCGCACATCGGCGTCGGTCAGGATCTGGTGCCGGGTCTCCGTCGCATCGGCGATCGCCCGTGTCCCGACCTTGATCTCGGCCGCGACGTGTCCCGGCAGCTCTCGGCGATGCAGTTCGGCCGCGCCGTTGAGCGCGGCACGGACGTCGTTCAGAAGTCGATTGACCGAGGCGGGCGCGAGGATGGACGTCGGCGGGCGCCCACGCCGCTTGGGAGCCTTCTCTTCAGCGCCTTCAACCTCGCCGTCAGCCGCCGCAGTAGCGCCGAGGCCCTTCCTCCACTTCAGGATCGCCGTCGCCGTCAGCCGCCGCAATGGCGTCGCTGCGAAGGTCTTGTCCGAGAGCGCATGCAGCCGCAGGCGGGACGCCGCGTCGTCGCCCCGGCGCTTCGACCGCGCCAGCCTTGCCGCGATGTAGGTCTCGATGGCGGTCCCGACGGTCGGATCACCAGACCGACCATCTTCTTGCTGCGCTTCGAGTGCCGAAAGGCGTTCGCGCGCCCAAGTCATCGCCCGCGTCACGCCCTGCGAGAACGAGAAGGTGTCCGCGTCGGCCCCGGCGTCGTCGGCGGTCCCGAGGCGTTCTTCGAGGCGCTTGCCGTTCAGCGCCAGCTTCGCGACCCACGCGCCGGGACCCTTCTCGGCCTTCCGGTATCCGAGGGAGACGCCACCGCGACCACCCGCGACGTTCGTCCAGTACGGATTGCGACGCGGAGCGAGCTTGGCGCGCTTCGCGGGCGTGTCGATCGGACTGTTCGGTGTCCTCGGTGTCCTAGCCATTTTCCGCCTCGAACTTTCATCCCACACAGCGTCCCACACAGACGCCCCTGACGGTCCTGACAAATATGTACTGTTTTTATTGAAAAAACTAGGCTACGTCGTGTCAGAGACGTTAAAAATGTCCCTGATATAACCCTCTCACGGCGAAAACAGGGGTTCGAGTCCCCTAGGGAGCGCCACCTTTTCCGCACCCATATTGATGTTCCTCGGCTTTTTCGCCGTGTTTCCGAACGCCGGCGAACCGGTTCGGAAACCGTCGATCGTGCGGGGGCCGCATCATCACCACCGCAACACCGGCGAGCCGGGCGGGCACGGCGACGGGCGGCTTCGAACCGGTCGCCGTTCGTCGTAGACTGGTCGCCGGCACGATCTTGGCGGAGTGACGAACATGGACCGTTTCACCGGCGGTTGCCTGTGCGGCGACGTCCGGCTGGTGGCGACCGGTCGGCCCCACCGGGTCGGCATCTGCCACTGTCTCGATTGCCGCAAGCATCACGGGGCGTTGTTCCACGCCTCCGCCGTGTTCCCCGAGGACGCGGTGACGGTCGAGGGCGAGACCCGCGCCCATGCCGGGCGGCACTTCTGCCCCCGCTGCGGCTCGTCGGTCTTCTCCCGCACCGGCGACGAGATCGAGGTCAATCTCGGGTCGCTCGACGCCCCCGATCAACTGACGCCGACCTACGAGCTCTGGACCATCCGGCGCGAATCCTGGCTGCCGCCGTTTCCGCTCGCCCACCACCACGAGCGCGATCGCGACCCCTCGAGCCGTTCCGAAGATTGACGCGATCGCGAACACTCCGCGACCGCCGCCGAACCTTCACGCGGGCCCTGCCGGGTCGGTGGCGCGGCGTCCCGGCGGGAACCACGCCTCAACGCTCGTTGTAGACCTGATCCGTCGCCGAGAAGATGTTGGCGAAGGTGAACTTCTTGGTCACGATCGTGATCTCGTCGGAAGAGCCCGGAAAGAAGGTGATCGTCACCGTGCCCCCATCGAAGTCGTCGACGCGACCGACCGCCCCCGCCTTCAGCAGGTTCTCGATGTTTTCCGGCTTCTGGAGACCCGAGCGTGGGCTGATGGTGATGTACTCGTTGTTGCGCATCCGGATGTCGAGCTGGATGACGATCTTCTGATTCTTGAAAAAGACCGGAAGCATGACGAACCCCGCCGAAAACGGTGTGAGATGAAAACCGAGCCCGAAAACGCGGGCCGCGTCGAATGTCCGCGGCGATGATCGCCGAAGCCTCCGCCGATCACAATCCCCGAAGCCGCGCCCGGCCTCATTTCTCCGGCAGTTTCGCCAGCATCGTGCCGAGCGCCGCGTAGAAGAAGTCCTCGCCGGGATAGCCGCGCAGCCGGGCGATCTCGCGCCCGCCGTCGACGAGCACGAAGGTCGGCGTGATGCGTTCCGGGGTGACGAAACGCAGATCGTCGGGAAAAGCCTTCTCGTTGTCGACGCGCCGCAGCGGCGCCCGCTTGCCCTCGTCGGTCCGGTCGTAGAGCCGCCCGACCTCCTTCTCGAATCGGACGCAGAACGGACACCCGGCCTTCTCGATCACGATGAGTTCGGCCGCCGCCACCGCTCCCGCGCCCGGTGCGAGGAAGGCGGCGAGGCCGGCGAGAAGGATCAGAAAGCGTGGCGCGGACATCGAAGATCCCGAAAGATGAACTTCGGCCGGAGAAGAACACGGACGACGGCGGGCGCGTGATCACGTTCGCGTCAGCCCGGTTGAAGCCCACGCCCCCCTCCGGCACACTACGTATCAGAAAAGCAAGATGTATCGCGGGGAAACGTCATGGGTTTCGAGGTCGGCCTCGGCAGCGCCTTCGTCGCCGGCCTGCTCGCCTTCATATCGCCCTGCATCCTGCCGATGGTGCCGATCTTCCTGTGCTACGTCACCGGGCTCGGTGTCGCCGAGCTCGAAGCAGAGGACGGCTCGGTGAGCGCGCGGCGCATGTTGCCGCCGGCGCTGGCCTTCGTCGCCGGCTTCACCGCCGTCTTCGTCGCCCTCGGCGCCACGGCGTCGAGCATCGGCAGACTCCTCAACGAGCACCTCGCCCTCGCCGGGTCGATCGCCGGCATCGTCACCATCGCCATGGGACTGCATTTCCTCGGCGTGGTGCGGATCCCCTTCCTCTACCGCTCCGCCGGCGTACAGGTCACGACGCGCCCGACCACCCTCTTCGGTGCCTTCGTCTTCGGCCTCGCCTTCGCCTTCGGCTGGAGCCCCTGTGCCGGCCCGGTACTGGCCGCGGTGCTGTTCCTCGCCTCGGCGGAGAGTTCGGTGGCGCGCGGCAGTCTGCTGCTCTTCGCCTATGCCGCCGGCACCGGCATCCCCTTCCTGATCACCGCCGCCTTCGCCGGCACGTTCCTCGGCGCGCTGAAGCGCTTCCGCCGCCACTTGCCGACGGTGGAGAAGGTGACCGGCGGCTTCCTCGTCGCTCTCGGCCTGGTGCTCTTCTCCGGCCGCATGACCGACGTGTCGGAATGGTTGCTCGATGCCTTTCCCGTCCTCGGCCGCATCGGCTGAAATCGGAGGAACCCGTCCATGACGACCTTCGCCCCCACCCGCCGCGCCGTCCTCGCCGCCGGTCTCGCCGTCCCCTTCGTGGCCTCCCCCGTCCGCGCCGTGCAGACCGAGGACGGGCGCTTCCACGAACCGTGGTTCGTCGAGACCTTCCTCGATCTCGCCGAGGACGTCGCCGAGGCGACCGCCGCCGGCCGACGCTACGCCGTGGTGTGGGAGCAGCGCGGCTGCCCCTTCTGTCGCGACATGCACACCGTCCACTTCGCCGATCCGGCGATCACCGACTACGTGCGCTCGAATTTCGACGTTCTCCAACTCGACCTGCACGGCGCTCGCGAGGTCACCGACTTCGACGGCACCAAGCTCACCGAGAAGGCCTTCGCCGCGCGCTACGGCATCCGTCTCACCCCGACGGTCCAGTTCTTCCCGGAGAGCGCCGAAGGTCTCGCGGGAAAGGCCCCGACGGCGCGCGAGGTCGCCCGCATGCCCGGCCTGCTGCCGCCGCGCGATTTCCTCGCGATCTTCCACTACGTCCGCGAGAAGGCCTACGAGCGCATGTCTTTCCCCGACTTCGCCCGGACGCAGGCGGGCTGAGGCCACGCGCGAAGCTCCCGCGCCGCGGCGACCGGTCGACCACCCCCCGGGACCCTCCCGATCGGCCCCGCGGTGGTGGAGCACCGCGTGGACAAACGCCGGCCGCTCGTCCAATTTCCGCACATGAACCGATTTGGACATGCTCTGCGGCGACTCTCGATCACGCTGTGCCTCGTCGTGGCCGGTGTGGCGGCGGCGCATGCCGAACCGGAACCGCGAACGGTGCGCATCGGTGTCCTCGCCTATCGCGGCGCCGAAGAGGCGGAGAGCACCTGGGAGGCGACCTTCGCGCAGTTGCAGAAGGCCCTGCCGGACCACCGCCTGGAGATGGTGACCGGCAGCACCGCCTTCCTCACCGCCGCGGTCGCCGGCGACCGCCTCGACTTCCTCGTCACCAACCCCGGCCATTATCTCGAATTGGCGATCGACTATTCGGCCACCGCGCTCGCCACCGAGATGGACCTCGAAGGCACCTCCTCGAGTGAGTCCGTCGCCGCGGCGGTGGTGGTGCGCGCCGGCTTCGGCGACGTCCAGCAATTGACCGACCTGCGCGGCCACCGCATCGCCGCGGTCGCCTCGGAAGCCTTCGGCTTCCGCGCCGCCTGGGCGGAGTTCCTCGATCGCGGCGTCGATCCGTTCAAGGATACCCGCCTGCTCTTCGTCGGGTACCCGGTCGAGGGCATCATCGAGGCGGTGCGATCGGGCCGCGCCGATGCCGGCATCGTCCGCTCCTGCCTGTTGGAGAAATTGATCGCCGAGGGCGCCGCCAAACCGGACGAGTTCCGGGTGATCGCCCGCAAACCCTCCGGCACCCTGCGTTGTCAGGTCTCCACCCGCCTCTATCCCGGCTGGCCCTTCGTCAAGGTGGCGCGCACCCCGGCGCCGCTCGCCGCCCGGATGAAACAGGCGTTGCTCGCCATGCAGCCGGAGACCGGCGAGATCGCCTGGACCGAACCGGAGGACTACCAGCGCGTCCAGGACCTCTACCGCACCCTCAAGGTCGGTCCCTACGGCCGCTTCACCCGCCTCGGCATCATCGACTTCGCCTGGGAGAACCGTTGGTGGGGCATCGTCGCGGCGATGGCGCTGCTGTGGTGGTCGATCCACGTCGCCCGCGTCTCTCATCTGCTGCGCCGGCGGACGGCCGAGTTGCAGCGCGCCCACGAGAAGGCCCGTCTCGAGAGCGAGCGGATGGAACACACCGTCCGCCTGTCGCTGATGGGCGAGATGGCGAGTTCGCTCGCCCACGAGATCAACCAGCCGCTCGCCGCCATCCTCACCTATGCCCGCGGCTGCGAGCGGCGCATGGAGAGCGGCACCGACCCGGATGGTGTCCGCGACGCCGTCCGCCGCATCGCCGTGCAGGCCGAGCGGGCCGGCGCCATCGTCCGGCGGATGCGCGACTTCGTCCGCAAGAATCCGTCCCGGCAGGTGCCGGTCGACCCCGGCGAGATCGTCACCGACGCCCTGGCGCTGTTCGAACCGACGGCGCGCGGCGTCAACGTCGAGGCTGAGGTGCCGACAGACCTGCCGATGGTGCGCGCCGACCGCCTGCAGATCGAGGAAGTGATGCTCAACCTCCTGCAGAACGCTCTCGAAGCCGTCTCCGGGCGCCCCGACGGCCGGATCGTCGTACGCGTCGATACCGATGCCCATGCCGTCGCCGTCTCCGTGACCGACAACGGCCCCGGCATCGCCCCCGGCGCCGAAGAACACCTCTTCGAGGCCTTCTTCACCACCAAGCCGGAAGGGCTGGGGCTCGGGCTCTCACTCGGCCGCACCATCGTCGAGGCCCACGGCGGTCGTCTCGACGTCGACACCGCGACTCCGGGCGAGACCACCTTCCGGTTCCGTCTGCCACAGCTCGAAGAGGAAACCCGTGTCTGACGGATCCCCGATCATCTTCGTCGTCGACGACGACCCGGCGGTGCGCGACTCGGTCGCCTTCCTGGTCTCCTCGCTCGGCTACGCCCACGAGACCTGCACTTCGGCGAAGGAGTTCCTCGCCCGCCTCGACGACGACCGGCCGACCTGCGTCGTCCTCGACGTCCGCCTGCCCGGCATCAGCGGTCTCGAGTTGCAGGCCGAGTTGATCCGCCGGGGCTCGACCGTCGGCATCATCTTCATCTCGGGCCACGGCGACATCCCCAAAGCGGTGCGCGCCGTCCGCATGGGGGCGCTCGACTTCCTGGAGAAGCCCTTCGACGACCAACTGCTTCTCGACCGCATCGGCGAAGCGCTGGCGGCGAGTCGCGAGGCGATCGCCGAACGCCGACGCAAGGGCGATCTGGAGCGCCGCCTCGGCCGGCTCACCGAACGCGAGCGTCAGGTGCTGGCGCTGGTGGTCGCCGGCAAGACGTCGAAGGCCATCGCCCTCGACCTCGACATCTCGGTCAAGACCGTCGAGAACCACCGCCACAACCTGATGACCAAGGCCGGCGCCACCTCCGTCGCCCAGCTCATCGCCTGGGCCTCCGAACCCGGCGCCGAGGGAAATGGGTAGAAACACCCAGCCGCACCCGGTTCCGTCCCCGATTGGAAGTGTTCCGAACATCACCGAGCATCATCCGATCGAAGATCCGCCCGGCGACGTATCGGGTGGACGCGAGGGGGTGGGAAACGATCGAACGAGGCGGGAAACCGAAAGGTTCCCATCGCGGACGCACGACCATCCCCGCCCAGTCCCGGGAAAACTCGGGCGCATGCGCGAGGGGAGGCGGATGCGGAGAACCGCGAAGAACGGCGTCGAACGCCGCACTTACCGACATCGAGCGACCTCGCATCGATCGGGCATCCGTGACACGACCGGATCGTCGCGCGCCGCCTCGGCGGGACCGACCTCGCCGCGACACGCGCACGTATCGACCGGTCGCGGCCCGACTCCCCTGCACCACACGACGACATTCGACCTTCGGACCCTCTCGACGGCGACGGCCCCGCGGCCGGCTTCGTTCGTCGGTCCCTCGGTCGCAGCGAACTGATGCGCCCGAGGGCGCCGGAACCGGAGGAAACGACGACATGACCAGCCAGCCCTTGAATCGGCGAGGGTTCCTGACGCGGGTGGCGGCCCTCGGCCTGACCACCGCCCTCGGGACGACGCTCGCCCCGCATCTCGCCCGTGCCGAATGGAACAAGGCCGCCTTCGACGGCAAGTCGACCGCCGACGCCATGAAGGCGCTCGGCGCCTCCGGCACCGCCGACAGCGCCGACGTTCAGATCCTCGCCTCCGACATCGCCGAGAACGGCGCCGTCGTTCCGGTGCAGGCGGTGAGCAAGGTCCCCGGCACCACCCGCATCGCGATCCTCGTCGACAAGAACCCGAGCACGCTCGCCGCGCTCTTCGACGTCGGTCCGGACATGGTCGCGGACGTCACCACCCGCATCAAGATGGGTCAGACCTCCAACGTGACCGTGCTGGTCGAGGCCGGCGGCAAGTACTTCACCGCGACCAAGGAGATCAAGGTCACCCTCGGCGGCTGCGGCGGCTGAGACGGACGACCGGAGGAGAACGACATGGGCAATCCGATGAAGATCCGCGCCGCCGCGAAGGATGGCATCACCGAGGTCAAGGTTCTGATGAGCCACGAGATGGAGACCGGCCTGCGCAAGGACGCCTCCGGCAACACCATCCCGGCCTGGTTCATCGCCGAGATCTCGGCGAAGTTGAACGGCAAACAAGTGATGACGGCGCAGTGGGGGCCGTCCATCTCGAAGAACCCCTTCCTGTCCTTCAAGATCAAGGGCGGCAAGGCGGGCGACAAGGTCGCCGTCACCTGGGTCGACAACAAGGGTGACACCCGCACCGACGAGGCCTCCGTGACCTGATCGGGTCCGCCTCGACGAGAAGAACGATGAGACGACCAATCGGGAGGAGACGACCATGACACGACGGTTCGCCGTCGGCCTCGCCACCTGTCTCGCCGCCGCCGGCCTCGTCGCCGGCGCGGCTCGGGCCGAGGGCGACAAGACGATCGAAGGCATCGAGGCCTATCGCGAGGCACTGAAGGACGGCAACCCGGCCGAACTCTTCGAAGCCCAGGGCGAAGAACTCTGGAAGAAGAAGGCCGGGCCGAAGAACGCCTCGCTCGAGACCTGCGATCTCGGCATGGGCCCCGGCGTGGTGAAGGGCGCCTATGCCCATCTGCCGCGCTGGTTCAAGGACACCGACAAGGTGCAGGACGCCGAATCGCGCGTGCTCACCTGCATGACGGCGATCCAGGGCATCGACGTCTCCAAATACGTCGCCGCCAAGTGGGGCAGCCCCGAGAAGGACGAACTCAACGCCATCGCCACCTGGATCTCGGGCATGTCCAAGGGCGACAAGGTCGCCGTCTCGACCGCTCATCCCAAGGAGCGGCAGATGTTCGAGCTCGGCAAGCGGATGTTCTACTACGCCGCCGGCCCCCACGACTTCTCCTGCTCGACCTGCCACGGCCAAGAAGGCGTGCGCATCCGCCTGCAGGACCTGCCCTACATCGCCTCGCCGAAGGGCGCGGCTGCGGGCTGGACCTCGTGGCCGGCCTATCGCGTCAGCTCCGGGCAGATGTGGGGCATGCAGTGGCGTCTCGCCGACTGCTTCCGCCAGCAGCGCTTCCCCGAGCCGATCTACGGTTCCGACGTGACCGTCGCCCTCTCCATGTTCATGGCCGCCACCTCCAACGGCGCCACCATGAACACCCCCGGCATCAAGCGTTGAGGAGGCGGTGATGAGAAAGACGATCGCACATCTCGCGGCCCTCGCGGCCGGTCTCGTCCTCGCCGGCGCCGTCCATGCCGCCGACGGGTCGTGGGGCCCCGGCGCCGACGACGCCTCCTTCCAGGCCATGCTGAAGTCGGGTTTCCGCGACGCCGGCATCGTCAAGGTGTCGCGTCTCGAGCAGGACGCCACCCAGGCTTTCTGCTCCGACCCGAAGTTCGCCGAGAGCAAGGAAGCGGCGAAGAAGCGCGCCGAGATCGAGGCCGCCAACACCGCCACGATCAAGTGGCCGAGCGACGGCAATTTCCTCGGCGACCACAAGTCGGGTGAGAAGATCGCCCAGTCCGGCCGCGGCCTGACCTCGACCGACAAGGCCGATCAGGTCAACGGCGGCAACTGCTACAACTGCCACCAGATCTCCAAGAAGGAGATCTCCTTCGGCACCATCGGCCCGAGCCTCCTCGGCTACGGCAAGCTGAAGGGCAACTCGGAGCAGGCCCAGCGCGAGACCTGGTCGAAGATCTGGAACTCCAAGTCGGCCAACGCCTGTTCCAACATGCCGCGCGGCGGCCACATGGGCATCCTCTCCGAACAGCAGGTCAAGGATCTCCTCGCCCTGCTGCTCGACCCGGCCTCGCCGGTCAACCAGTGATCCGATCGCAGTGACGATACGAGGCGCGACGCCATGAACCGCCGTGAATTCCTTCATCTGCTGACCGTGGCGTCCGCTTCCGGAATGGCGTTGCCGACCGAGATCGCGCGTGCGGAGGCCTCCGCCGAGGCCTTCTACGACGCGCCCGCGTTCGGCAACGTCTCCTTCCTCCACATCACCGACTGCCACGCGCAGCTGAAGCCCATCTGGTTCCGCGAGCCGAACGTCAATCTCGGCGTCGGTTCGATGAAGGGCCAGGCGCCGCACGTGGTGGGCGAGGCCTTCCTGCGCCACTTCGGCCTTCCCGCCGGTGGGCGCGAGGCGCACGCCTTCACCTTCCTCGACTACGAGAAGGCGGCGCGCGTCTATGGCCGCGTCGGCGGCTTCGCCCATCTCGCCACGCTGGTGAAGCGCGTCCGCGCCACCCGCCCCGGCGCGCTCCTCCTCGACGGCGGCGACACCTGGCAGGGGTCCGGTACGGCCTTGTGGACCAAGGGTCAGGACATGGTCGACGCCGCCAAGCTCCTCGGCGTCGACATCATGACCCTCCACTGGGAATGCACCCACGGGCAGGACCGGGTGAAGGAGATCGCCGAGAAGGACTTCGCCGGCCACGTCGAGATCGTGGCGCAGAACATCAAGACCACCGACTTCGGCGATCCGGTGTTCGAGCCCTACACGCTGCGCGAGGTAAACGGCATCAAGGTCGCGGTCGTCGGACAGGCCTTCCCCTACACGCCGATCGCCAACCCGCGCTACATGGTCTCCGAATGGACCTTCGGGATCCAGGAAGAGAACATGCAGAAGACCGTCGACGAGGCCCGCGCCAAGGGCGCGCAAGCGGTCGTGGTCCTCTCCCACAACGGCATGGACGTCGACCTGAAGATGGCCTCGCGGGTCACCGGCATCGACGCCATCCTCGGCGGCCACACCCATGACGGCATGCCGAAGCCGACGATCGTGACGAACCCCTCGGGCCGGACGCTGGTCACCAACGCCGGCTCCAACAGCAAGTTCCTCGGCGTCCTCGACTTCGACGTCCGCGGCGGCAAGGTCGCCGATTTCCGTTACCGCCTCCTGCCGGTCTTCGCCGAGCTCCTGAAGCCCGATGCCGAGATGGATGCGTTGATCACGAAGATCCGCGCCCCCTACGAGGCGAAGCTCGCCGAGAAGCTCGCCGTCTCCGAGGGCTTGCTCTACCGCCGCGGCAATTTCAACGGCTCCTTCGACCAGCTCATCCTCGACGCGCTGATCGCCGAGAAGAACGCCGAGATCTCCTTCTCGCCCGGCTTCCGCTGGGGCACGACGATCCTCGCCGGTGAGGCGATCACCATGGAGAACCTGCTCGATCAGACCGCCATCACCTATCCTCACGTGACGCTGACGCCGATGACCGGCGCGCAGATCAAGGAGGTGCTGGAGGACGTCTGCGACAACCTGTTCAACACCGATCCCTACTACCAGCAGGGCGGCGACATGGTGCGTGTCGGCGGCATGACCTGGTCCTGCGACCCGACCGCGGCGATGGGAAAGCGCATCGACGACATGCGCCTGAAGGGCGTGCCGCTCGAAGCTTCGAAGACCTACAAGGTCGCCGGTTGGGCCCCGGTGTCGGAAGCGGCCCGCGACGCCGGCGGCGAGCCGGTCTGGGACCTCGTCGCCCGCCACCTGCGTTCCAAGAAGACGATCGCGCCGCCGAAGCTCGACCTGCCGACGCTGAAGAACATGGACGGAAACCCCGGCACCGCCCTCTGAGGCGGGCCGAGGAGAGGAGGAAACGCCATGATCGACCCCGTGAAGTCGCTGCGCCTCGCGCTGGTGGCGCTGTTCGTCGGCCTCGCCGCTCCGGCACTGGCCGCCGACAAGGTCGTCTATCACATCGACGACGCCGCCCATCAGGCGGTGAAGGCGTTGCGCAACATCCGCAACCACCTCGACGTGGCGGCCGACACGAAGATCACCGTCGTCACCCACGCCGACGGCGTCGACTTCCTCCTCGACGGCGCCAAGGACCCGAAGTCGGGAGCCGAATACGCCCCGCTCGTCTCGGCGCTGAAGAATTCGGGCGTCACCTTCGAGGTCTGCGAGATCACCTTGAAGCGGCGCAATCTGAACAAGGACAAGTTCGTGATGGACGCGGACTTCACCCCGTCGGGCGTCGTCCGCCTCACTCAATTGCAGGCGCAGGACCACTTCGCCTACATCAAGCCCTGATCGATCGGAGAGCCCGTCGCGATGCTCGATCGCCTCATCGAACTCTTCGGCGACCGCTGGATGTTGGCGATCGGCGGTGCGGTGATCGGCATCCTCTTCGGCGCCTTCGCCCAGCGCTCGCGCTTCTGCCTGCGCGCCGCGACCCTCGAGGTCGCCCACGGCCGGCTCGGTGATCGGTTGGCGGTGTGGCTCTTCACCTTCGCCACCGCGCTGCTCGTCACCCAGGGGCTGATCCTCGCCGGCCTCTTCGACACCGGGCAGGTGCGCCAACTCAACAACACCGGCTCGATCTCCGGAGCGATCCTCGGCGGCCTGATGTTCGGCTCGGGCATGACGCTGACCCGCGCCTGCGCCAGCCGCATGCTGGTTCTGTCGGCGACCGGCAACCTGCGTGCCCTGCTCTCCGGGCTGGTCTTCGCCGTCGTCGCCCAGACCGCGCTGATCGGCCAATTGTCGCCGCTGCGCAGCTGGATCAACGGCCTGTGGACCATCGACGGCGCGGAGCGGGATCTTCTCGGCCTGTTCCGCGTCGGCAACCTCGGCGGCGCGATCTTCGCCGGCCTGTGGCTCGCCGCCGGGATCGCCCTCGCCCTGCGCAACCGTCTGTCGGTCTGGTACTGGATCGGGGCGGCCGGCGTCGGCCTGATGGTGGCGGCGGCGTGGTGGTTCAACTTCGCCATGGCCGCCTCGTCCTTCGAGGTGGTGCCGGTCCATTCGTTGAGCTTCACCTCGCCCTCGGCCGACGCACTGATGTTCGTGCTGTCGCCGCCGGGCGGCGCCGTCTCCTTCGATCTCGGCCTGATCCCCGGGGTGGCGCTCGGCGCCTTCCTCGCCGGCGCGCTCGGCGGCGACCTGAAGCTCGAGGGCTTCGAGAGCGGCGCCAGCATGCGGCGCTACATCCTCGGCGGCTGCCTCATGGGCTTCGGCGGCGTCACCGCCGGCGGCTGTGCCGTCGGCGCCGGCGTCTCCGGCGCTTCGGTCTTCGCGCTCACCGCCTGGATCGTGCTGTGGTCGATGTGGATCGGCGCGGTGGCGACGGACCGGCTGGTCGATCGCGGCCGGATCGACGGCAAGATCATCGCCGACGCCTCCTGACCACCCACCGAGGACACCGCCCATGCCCCTGACGCGACGCGCTCTCCTCGCAGCCGGCGGCTTCGCCGGCCTCACCCTCGGCGTCGCGCCGGGCCTGCGCGGCGGTCTCACCGAAGCGGCGGCGGAGGCGATCGCCTTCGTCGAGGGCGGCCCGGTGCCCGATCAGCCGCTGGTCGCCGTCGGCCCGCACGTCCACGTCATCGTCGCGCCGGACGGCTTCCCCACGCCCGAGAACCGCGGCCTGATGGCCAACATCACTTTCGTCGTCGGCGCGAAGGGCGTGGTGGTGGTCGACACCGGTTCCTCGGTGCGCATCGCCGAGATGGCGATCCGGGGATTGCGGGCGCTGACGCCGAAACCGGTCGTCGGCATCGTCGTCACCCACTATCACGGCGATCACTGGCTCGGGAACCACGGCTTCGTCGACGCCTTCGGCACCGATCTGCCGATCTGGTCGCTCGCCGGCACCCGCGTCGAGATCGCCGGAGCGACGGGAACGCTCTGGCAGGAATCGATGCTCAAGTGGACCAACGGGGCGACGTTGGGCACCCGCATCGTGCCGCCGAACCGCGACGTCGAACACGGCTTCGAGGTCGCGCTCGGCGACGTGACGCTGCGCATGCACCACCACGGTCGCGCCCACACGCCCTTCGATCTCTGCGTCGAGGTGGTCGAGGACCGCATCATGTGCGTCGGCGACGTGTTGATGGACCGGCGCATCGCCAACATGGACGACGGCTCCTTCAAGGGCACGATCGACGTCATCGACCGGCTCGCCGCCACGGCCGCCCCGAAGATCTGGCTTCCCGGTCACGGCCGCCCCGGCCCCGACGTGGCGACCTGGCAGCGCGAGCTCTTCGCCGGCATATGGGAGACCTGCATGAAGGCGGTCGAGGACGGTGTGCCGATCGAAGGCGCCCTCGCCCTCGCCCTGAAGGACCCGCGCGTCGCCTCCCGCGCCGCCGAGACCGCCGGCTGGGATCGCAACATCGGCAAATACGTCAGCCTCGCCTATCTCGAGGCCGAACAGGCGCAGTTCTGACCTCTCGCCGCGGCCATCAGTGGAAGTTCCGCCCCTTGGGCAGGGCCTTCGCCGTCCGCTTCGCCAGATCCTCGACGTCGCGGCCGACCTCGGGCGCGTCGCGCAGCAAGCGGACGAGCGGCGCCGTCGCCGCGAACTTCGAGCGGATCTCGATCACCGGGTGCTTCACCTCGTCGCCGCGCGCCTCCGTCGGGATCGAGCCGGCGCTCTCGGCGAGGCGGGTGAGCCGGGCCGTGTGGTCCATCAGCTTGTCGGCGACGACGTGGATCACTCCCTGCTCGTTCTGCAGCCGCCCGTCGACGACGAGGAGCCGACCGCCGAGCACTTCGCGACGATACCTCTCGAACACCTTCGGCCAGACGATGACGTTGGCGACCCCGCTCTCGTCCTCGATGGTGAGGAAGATCACTCCCTTGGCCGAGCCGGGCCGCTGGCGCACCAGCACCAGCCCCGAGACTCGCACGTGCGCGCCCGAGCGCGTCGCCGCCAGATCCTCGTTGCGCGTCGTGCGGATGAGCGTCAGCTCGGCGCGCAGGAACTCCACCGGATGGCCCTTCAGCGACAAGGACAGGGTGCGGTAGTCCTCGATCACCTCCTCGCCCGGCAACATCGGCGGCAGGGCGACCTCCGGCTCGGCCGCATAGAGATCGCCGGCCTCGGCCTGCTCGAACAGCGGCAGGCGATCCTTCTCCCCGCCCCCCTCCAACGCCTCGACCGCCCACAGCGCGGTGCGCCGATCGAGCCCGAGCCCGGCGAAGGCGTCGGCTTGCGCCAGCTTCCCGAGACTCGCCCGATCGAGCCGGGTGCGTGCCGCGAGGTCGGCGACCGAATCGTAGCCCGCGCCGCGATGCGTCACGAGCCGTTCCATCGCACTCTCCGAGAGCCCCCGCACCTGACGGAAGCCGAGGCGGAGCGCGTGACTCGACCAGATCGCCCGCTCCTGCGAAGCATGACGGGGATGCAGCCGATCGGCGGCGTGAGGGCCTCGCTCCAGCGTACAGTCCCACCGTGAGCGGTTGACGTCGACGGGGCGCAGTTCCACCCCGTGTTCGCGCGCATCGCGCAGGATCTGCGACGGCGCATAGAAGCCCATCGGTTGGGAGTTGACCAGCGCACAGGCGAAGACGTCCGGATGGTGGCATTTGAGCCAGGCCGAGGCGTAGACGAGGAGCGCGAAGCTCGCCGCGTGGCTCTCCGGGAAGCCGTATTCGCCGAAGCCCTCGATCTGGCGGAAACAGCGCTCGGCGAAGGCCCGCTCGTAACCCTTGGCGACCATGCCCTCGACCATCTTGGTCTGGAACGAATGGATGGTGCCGACCCGCCGGAAGGTCGCCATGGCGCGGCGGAGCTTGTCGGCTTCGGCCGGCGCGAACCCCGCCGCGACGATGGCGATCTTCATCGCCTGTTCCTGGAACAACGGCACGCCGAGCGTCTTGCCCAGCACCTGTTCGAGCTCGACCGAGGGGAAGACCACCGGCTCCAACCCCTGCCGGCGACGCAGATAGGGGTGGACCATGTCGCCCTGGATCGGCCCGGGCCGGACGATCGCCACCTCGATGACGAGGTCGTAGAAGGTGGCGGGCTTCAGCCGCGGCAGCATGGTCATCTGCGCCCGGCTCTCGATCTGGAAGACGCCGATCGTGTCGGCCCGTTGGATCATCCGATAGACGGCGGGGTCTTCGGCCGGGATGCCGGCGAGCGTCGTCGGCCGGCCGTAATGATCCTCGAGCAGGCCGAAGGCCTTGCGGATCGCCGAGAGCATGCCGAGCGCCAGGATGTCGATCTTGAGGATGCCCAGCGCGTCGAGATCGTCCTTGTCCCATTCGATGACGGTGCGCCCTTCCATCGCCGCGTTCTGGATCGGCACCACCTCGTCGAGCCGGTCGCGGGTCAGCACGAAGCCGCCGACGTGTTGGGAGAGATGGCGGGGAAAGCCGACGATCTCGCGCGCCCGGGCGAAGACGTGGGCGAGGGTGGCGTCCTCGAGACTGAGCCCGGCCCGCGCCGCCTGCTCGTCCTTCGGCCCCTTCGACGAGGAGCCCCACACCGAGCCGGAGAGGCGGGCGATGGCGTCCTCGCCGAGACCGAAGACCTTGCCGACCTCGCGGATCGCCGAGCGCGAACGATAGGTGGTGACCGACGCGGCGAGGCCGGCGCGCTCGCGGCCGTATTTCTCGTAGATGTACCCGATCACCTCCTCGCGTCGCTCGTGCTCGAAGTCGACGTCGATGTCGGGCGGCTCCTTGCGCTCCGGCGAGATGAAACGCTCGAACAGGAGGTCGCCGCGCTCGGGATCGACCTCGGTGATGCCGAGGCAGAAACACACCGCCGAATTGGCCGCCGAGCCGCGCCCCTGGGCGAGGATGCCGCGCGAGCGGGCGAAGCGGACGATGTCGTGGACGGTGAGGAAGTAGGGGGCGTAGCCGAGCTCGCCGATGATCGCGAACTCGTGGGCGAGCGCCGCCTCGACCTTGGCCGGCACCCCCGCCGGCCAGCGCTTGGCCGCGCCCTCGCGCGTCGCCCGCACCAGCGCCTCCTGCGGGGAGGCGGCCTCGCCGAGGTCCTCCTCCGGATATTCGTAGCGCAGCTCCTCCAGCGAGAAGGTGAGGCGTTCCAACAGTGTGACGCTCTCCGCCACCGCGCGCGGATGATCACGGAAGAGCCACGCCATCTCCTCGCCCGACCGCAGGTGGCGCTCGGCGTTCGCCTCGAGCAGCCGCCCGGCGGTCGCCAGCGTCACTCCCTCGCGGATCGCCGTGACGACGTCGCAGAGCGGCCTGCGTTCGGCGACGTGATGGAGGAGGTCGCCGACGGCGAGGAGCCGCACCCCGGCGCCGTCCGCCAGACCGGCGAGGCGGGCGAGCCGGCGCCGGTCGCCCGGCCCGAACAGCGGCTGCGCCGCCAGTCGGATCCATTCGCGCCCGAAGCGCTCGCGCAAGGTGTCGAGGGTGGCGGCGAGGCGGGCCGACGCGCCCGGCGCGGCGCGGCGCGGCGCCAGCGGCGCGAGCACCACGCCCGCGCCCCACTCGAGGAGATCGGGAAGTTCCAGCCGGCAATCGCCTTTCTCGGCGCGGCGGTTGCCGATCGTCAGCAGCCGGCAGAGCCGACCGTAGGCGGCGCGATCCGACGGCCAGGCGAGGATGTCGGGGGTGCCGTCGACGAAGGCGAGACGGCAGCCGACGATGGAACGCAGACCGACCTCGCGTGCCGCCACGTGGCCGCGGACGCTGCCGGCGAAGGTGTTGCGATCGGTGAAGGCGAGCCCCGCGAGCCCGAGGCGCGCCGCCGTCGCCACCCATTCCTCCGGATGCGACGCCCCGGTGAGGAAGGTGAAGTTCGAGGTGATCGCGAGTTCGGCGTAAGGCGTCATCGCCCCTCCTCACGCGAAGAGCCCGTGCACGAACCAGCGCGGCCGGATCGTCTCGCGGCCGAAGAGGCCGGCGCGGAAGATCCAGAAGCGGCGGCCGGCCGCATCCTCGACGCGGAAATAGTCGCGGGTCGCCCGAGCCGGATCGAGCCCCGGCGTCGGCGCGGCGTCGGCCGGAAGTTCGGGATCGAGGCTCGCCTCGGGCGGCGCCCGCCACCAAGGCGGCGCGATGCGCTCCGGCCCCTCCGCCCGCGTCACCTCGTAGAGGACGCGCCGCCAGCGGAACCGCAGGGGCGGCCCATCGGGGATCTCGGCGACGGTGTCGATCGGCTCGGGCCGGTCGAGGAGCCGCACCGGTCGCGCCGGCGGTTCCTCGCCATCGTCCGCTGCGAGGCCCCAGGCGAGATCGGCGGCGCGCCGGTCTCCCTCCCCGGCCGGACGGAAGCGGCACGCCTCCTCCGGCACATGGGCGTCGCCGGGCAGGGCGACCCCGACCCGACGGGACCCGAGCCGGGCTCCGAGCCGATCGATCAGCCGATCGAGGGCGACGCGGGTCTCGGCATCGCCGGAAAGATCGATCTGCGCCGGATCGAGGGGCACCGCGGCGGCGACCGACAGGCGCACCAGATCGAAGCCGTAGCCCGGCTCCATGCCGCAGGCGATGCGGAAGCCGCTGTCGGACCCGCGCCCGCGCCGCCCCCGTGCCGGCTCGCCCCCCTCCCCCTTCAGCCGCTCGGCGAAGAGCGAGAGCAGGAGCTCGGCGTCGCGCACCGGCCGCCCGGTCCCGACCCGCAGGCGACGCACGTCGCCGTCGACCCGCCACAGCGCCAGTTCCACCAGCGTCGCCCCCTCGCCGCGCCGCTCCAGGCTCTCGGCGATCGCCCCGGCGAGCGAGCGGGTGACGGCGGCGACGTCCTCCGGCGTCGAGATCGGTTCGAAGAAGCGCCGCTCGGCGGTGACCGCCGCGACCGGCAGGCGCGGCGAGATCGGCCGCTCCGCCCGCCCCGTCGCCTCGTCGAGCCGGACGAGGAGATCCGCCCCGAAGCGGCGGGCGAGCGGACCGCGCGGCAGGGCGAGGAGGTCGTCGACGGTCGCCAGC
>JAOTSD010000011.1 GCA_030247555.1 Siculibacillus sp.
ATCCGGTATGGGCGGAATGTCCGGCATGGGCGGAATGTCCGGCATGGGCGGAATGTCCGGCATGAGCGGCATGGGCGGAATGTCCGGCATGGGCGGAATGTCCGGCATGAGCGGCATGGGCGGCATGGGCGGAATGTCCGGCATGAGCGGCATGTCCGGCATGGGTGGCATGGGCGGAATGTCCGGCATGGGCGGAATGTCCGGCATGAGCGGCATGGGCGGAATGTCCGGCATGGGCGGAATGTCCGGCATGGGCGGAATGTCCGGTATGGGCGGCATGTCCGGCATGGGTGGCATGTCCGGCATGAGCGGCATGCAGGGAATGGCCGGCATGAGCGGTCAGCAGGGCAAGGCCCCCGATCAGGCCGTGCCGACGAAGAAGAAAAAGAAGAAGTCGAATCGCTGATCCGAGGCGCGATCGCCCGAAGAACCGATGAACGTCAGCGAACCGGCCGCGCACCTCCTGCGCGGCCGGAGCCGTTTCCGGGAGCTTTCGTTTCGTACGGCGATCAGAATCGCGCACCCTCGGCGCTCGGCCGCCATCCCCCACGACGTAGACCGACGGAACGGACATACCCCGAAAAGGGAACGCCGCCGTTCAGGGGCGGCGGCGTTCGGGTATTGTCCAAGTGATCTCCGACGAACCGACTTTCGTCCGAGAACGAAAGTCTCATAACACGGCCGCCGACGCGTCGTCGAGACGAAATTCAATCGGTTCGCAACATTTCGGGCGACGTGTTCACATCCGGCCTTCGTTCGCCAGATCGGTGGCGATCGAGACCTTCTTCAGGGCTTCGACCAGCGCGCTGCGCGATTTCTTCGGGATGCCGTCGGGATTGACCCGCGTCGACAGCGGGATGCCCTGCTCGGTGTCGGAGAGCTGCTGGGCGAGCATCGCCCCGAGGATCGCCTGATGGGCCGAGATCAGCGCCTCGATGTCCTCGGGCGAGCCGATGCCGAGTTCGCGGATCCCGCGCAGCCGGTCCGGAGTGGCGCGCCGCCGCACGCCGTGGCGGATGGAGAGCGAGCGCGCCGCGGTGAAGATCGGCATCAGGCCGTTCTTCTTGATGTCGATGCGCCCCTTCTCGTCGGTCTTGAGCCCGCCGAAGAGCGAGAACGGCGCGCGCCCTTCGCCGGCGTGGAGGGTGAGCAGCTTGATGAAGTCGGGCGCTCGGCCTCCGACCTCGTAGGCGTGGTTCCAGATGGTCTCGCCGAGAGCGGTGTCGCCGTGGACCGGGATTCCGTCGAAGAAGATGTCGACGTTGAGCAGGTCCTCCGGCTTCTGCCGGCGCACCCAACCGTCGATCTGGGCGAGCCAGGCGGGAAGCGACATGCGCCACGGCGCATTCTTCGCCATCACCCCGCCCTTGCAGAAGGGGATGCCCACTTCGTCGAGGATCGCCGTCATGTGCACGGCGAGCCCTTCGAACCAACGATCCTCCGGCCCGCCCGCCTCGCCGCGTTCGAAGACGATGGCGTTGTCCTGGTCGGCGGCGAGCAGGCTCTCGCCGCGCCCGCCCGACCCCAACACCATGACGCAATAGGGGACCGGCGGTGCGCCCTTGCCCTCCTCGGCCATGCGCACCTCCGCCAACTGCGCGGCTCGGCGGGTCATGATGCAGATCTCCGAACTGATCACCTCGGCGATGATGCGCGGCTCGACGTCCTCCTCGAGCAGCGAATCGGCCATCAGCGGCAGCTTCGCCCAAGCGCGCCCCAACGTCGCGACGTTGGCCGCATTGTCGATCTCGTCGCCGAGCGCGATCGCCGCGCTCGCCCGTTGCCGCAGGAGATTGCGCGGGGTCAGGGCGCCGATCACCTTGCCGTGGCCGTCGCGAACCCCGAGGTGACGCAGACCCAGCCGGTCCAGTCGACCGATGGCGCGATAGACGAAGGCGTTCTCCGACACCGTCTGCAACGGCGTCGTGGCGATGGCGCCGAGCCGCTCGTCGAGCGCCGCCGCCCCCTTCTCGTGCAGCCGCTTGAGCACGTCGCGCTCGGTGACGATGCCGAGCGAGCCGTTGTCGGCCTGGACGAAGACGGAGCTGATCTTCCGTTCGGCCAGAACCGTGATCGCCTGCGCCAGCGTGTCGTCGGCGGAGGCCATGATCGGCGGCGCGCTCATCACGTCGCGCACCCGGTGGCGATAGGGATAGCTGTCGATCTTGGCGAGCGTCGGCGTCTGCGCGTCGCCGCCCTGCGCCTCCATCACCATCAACCCGCCGGAACCGCGTGCCTCCATCTCGGTGATCTTGCGGCAGGCGGCACTCGCCTCGGCGAAGGTGCGGATGCCGCGCTGACGCAGCAGCGGGATCAGCGCCGCGAAGACCCCGGCCGTCGCCATGGCGTCGCCGATGGCGGTGTGACGCCCGGGGTTGGTCACCGAAAGCCAGGCGCACAGGCCGTCGAGGTCGTAATGGGCGAGCGTCGGCGACACCACCCGGGCGAGCCAGCGCACGTCGAGGAAGCGCGGCGTCCGCCAAGGCAGGTCGGCCAGACCGTATTCCCGCTTCAGCATGGCGAGGTCGAAGCTGAGCGTGTGCCCGATCAGCACAGATCGCCCGAGATAGGCGGCGAAGCGCGGCTCCAACTGGGCGAAACGCGGCGCCCCGACCACGTCGGCATCGGAGATCCCGTGCACGCGGGTCGTTTCCGGCGGAATCGGAATGCCGGGGTCGACCAGCGAATCGAAGTGATCACCGACGTCGATCTCGGTGCCGTGGACGCGTACCGCTCCCACTTGCACGATCCGTGCCGACTTCGCGTCGAGGCCGGTGGTCTCGGTGTCGAGCACCACGGCGTCGAGTGCGGTGAGTGGCGTCGAATAGGCGTTGGAGATCATGCGGCGACCTCGATTGTGTTGAGAGAGCGAGACGAGCGACAGATGTGAAACGATCGAATTTCCGGGCGACCCCTTCCGAATTTCGCCAATGCCTTGCCTTCGGTCAATCTTTCGCCGTGAAATTCGGGAGATCACCACCGGTGACGCTCGAACTTGCAGAGATGAAAAAGCGTTGATTCACATGTGCATACCGCATGGCAAAATTTATATTGCAGCGCACAGCACGAATATGTTCGCTCTCCATGCGGCTAAAGTATGATTGGCCTTTGGTTTACCCTCTGTCTAGCGTGGCGCAGGGGAGGTGTCGGGCCGGTCCGTCTTCGGACACGTCCGGTATGGCGCGTTCCCCGCCTGATCTGGCCAGAACAATGACTACAGGCGAGGAAACGAAATGTCTCAAGGTGCCGATCGCTACTGGCAGAGAACCAGTGGCCTCATGTGGACGATGATGGCGTTGTGGCTGGTGTTCAGCTTCGTCATCCACTTCTTCGTGAATTCCCTCAATTCCATCGTCATCGCGGGCTTCCCGCTCGGCTTCTACATGGCCGCGCAGGGCTCTCTCGTCGTCTTCGTCGTGATGCTGTTCTTCTTCGCCAAGAGGCAGGACACCATCGACCGCGAAGAAGGCGTGGCCGAAGAAGACTGAGGGGAGGCGAAACAATGGCGGAAGCTAAGTCCGGCGGAGATTTCATCTCCAATCTCGGAAAGATCTATACCTACTACACGGGCGGATTCTTCGGATTCGTGGTGTTCCTGGGCATCCTGGAACAGCTCGGCGTCCCCAACAAGTTCATCGGCTACGGCTTCGTCTTCCTGACGATCGCGGTCTACGCGCTGATCGGCGTGTTGTCGCGGACCTCGGAAGTCGGTGAATATTACGTCGCGGGCCGCAAGGTGCCCGCCTTCTACAACGGCATGGCGACGGGTGCGGACTGGATGTCCGGCGCCTCCTTCGTCGGCATGGCCGGCACGCTCTTCCTGCTCGGCTACGACGGCCTCGCCTTCGTCCTCGGCTGGACCGGCGGCTACGTGCTGGTGGCGATCCTGATCGCGCCGTTCCTGCGCAAGTTCGGCGCCTTCACGGTCCCCGACTTCTTCGCCGAGCGCTACGGCGGCAACATGGCCCGCACCCTGGCGGTGATCGTGCTGATCTCCTGCTCCTTCACCTACGTGGTGGCGCAGATCTACGCGACCGGCCTGATCGCCTCGCGCTTCCTCGACATGGACTTCACCGTCGCCGTCTATGCCGGTCTCTTCGGCATCCTGCTGTGCTCGATGCTCGGCGGCATGAAGGCGGTGACATGGACCCAGGTGGCGCAGTACATCGTGCTGATCGTCGCCTACCTGCTGCCGGTGGTGATCCTGTCGGCCAAGAAGTTCGGCATCCCGGTGCCGCAGCTGACCTATGGTCAGGCGATCGCCGAGATCACGGCGCTCGAATCCTCGATGATCCAGAAGGGTCTCGCCGCGGCGGCGACGCTGAAGCCGCACATCAAGCCCTTCACCACCTACGACCCGCTCAACTACTTCGCGCTGATCCTCTGCCTGATGATCGGCACGGCGTCGTTGCCGCACATCCTGATGCGCTACTTCACCACCCCGTCGGTGCGTGACGCGCGCTCGTCGGTGGCCTGGTCGCTGTTCTTCATCTTCCTTCTCTACTTCACCGCTCCGGCCTACGCGGCCTTCTCCAAGCTGGAAGTCTACAGCCTGATCAACAAGGGCACGGCGCTCGCCGACCTGCCCCAGTGGATCTACACCTACGGCAAGATCGGCCTCGTCAAGATCTGCGGCGCCGACGCGGTCACCACCCAGGGCGTCATCGACGCCTGCGGCAAGATCGCCAACCAAGGCGGCATGCTCCGCCTGCAGGACCTGTCGATCAACACGGACGTGATCGTGCTCTCCACCCCGGAGATCGCCGGCATGCCCTACGTGATCGCCGGTCTCGTCGCCGCCGGTGGTCTCGCCGCCGCGCTGTCGACCGCCGACGGCCTGCTGCTGGCCATCGCCAACGCCCTGTCGCACGACGTCTACTACAAGATGATCAACCCGAACGCGCCGACGAAGACCCGTCTGATCGCGTCTCGTGTCGTCCTCTTGTTCGTCGCCGTCATCGCCGCCTACGTCGCCTCGACCAAGCCGGCCGACATCCTGTCGATGGTCGCTTGGGCCTTCTCGCTGGCCGCGGCCGGCATCTTCCCCGCCCTCACCCTGGGCGTGTGGTGGAAGCGGGCCAACACCACCGGCGCGCTCCTCGGCATGGTGCTCGGCTGGGGCGTCTGCGTCTACTATCTGGTCGGAACCCGCTACTACGCGGTCTCCTTCAACGACATGTGGGCGGGAATCTCCGGTGCGGCTCCGGCGGCGCAGGCGAAGTTCGTCGAGCTCAAGGCCGCTTGGGCGGCCGCGGCCGACGGCGCCGCCAAGACCGCGGCTTGGGTCGCGCTCGACAAGCAGGCGCAGGCGGTCGCCGGTTGGTTCGGTGTGAAGAACATCTCCGCCGCGCTCTTCGGCATGCCCTTCGGCTTCCTCGGCGTCATCGTCGGCTCGCTGCTGACCAAGGCGCCGTCGAAGGAAGTCCAAGACATGGTCGACGCCACCCGCCGTCCGGCCGGTGCGCTGATCATGCGCGACAAGGACGCGATTCTTCCGTCGCACTGATAGCGATCCAAACGAAATCGAAAGGGCGGGTCTCGCACCCGCCCTTTCGCGTCTCGGTGACGGCCCGACCCCGGGTCCGAACCGATCGGAACCGCATGGGGGCGGGCTCCGCTGCGCCGTCTCGGCCGCGGGACGGTCTTTCTTCTTCGCGCCGCCCATGCCATTCGTGGCCCACCCGCAAACAGTCGAGAGCGTTCATCCCGTGTCGGCCTCGGACAGCCTCTTCACCCACTGGTACTTCCACCTGCCGAATTTCCTTCTGGCGGCGGCGATCTACACCCTGATCGGGCGCTACCTCCTGTCGCTGGTCTTCGCCGCCGACAGCGACAAGGTCGTCATGCGGGTGTTCCGCAACATCACCGACCCGATCCTGAATCTGGTGGCGCTGGTGACGCCGAAGATCGTGCCGCGCGGCCTGCTCATGGTCTTCGGCGTGATCTGGCTCCTGGCGCTGCGCATGGCGCTGTTCCTCGCCGTGGCCCTCGCCGGGCTGGCGCCCGACATCGGAGGCTGACCCCGTGCACAACGAACAACAACGCCAGGACATGATGCAGCGCGACGTGCTGCTGATGGTCGTCGCCGGCCTGTCGCTGATCAACGGCATGCACTTCTCGGCTTGGTTCGACCCGTTCTTCTTCCTGTTCAAGCCCTTCGCGGCGGGCTTCTTCATCTCGAGCCCGATCCTGCTGCTCTACATCACCTCGCTGCTCCTCTCGACGTTGACGCTGCTGATCGGCGGCGTGCCGGCGGCGATCTACGAGCGGGCGCGCGGGCTCGAGACCTCGACCCCGGTGTCGATCGGTGTCTGGGCGGCGGGCGTGGCGGTCGTCGCCTCGCCGACCCTGCTCGGCCTCGCCGGCCTCGTCTGACACGGAAGGCCGGGGGCGGCGACGCGCCCGACTTTCGCGCACCCGCGCGTTTCCCCCGCATCGGGACCACCGGAATGGCGCACCGGGCGCGGGCGATGGAACACGCGCCGCCGTTCGGTCGGTCATTTCGAAGCGGCCCGTGTCGAAGCGGCCCGCGTCGAAGTCGTTCTCATCGAATTGAAGAATGGTGCTGCGAGAGAGGATTGAACTCTCGACCTCTCCCTTACCAAGGGAGTGCTCTACCACTGAGCTACCGCAGCATGCTCGACCCGCGTGGGGGCGGGCGGCGGGCGAGGCGGCGGGCCGGATCGGCCGACCGGACGAACCGGGGTGCCTCGCGCGGAGCGCTATGTGCCACAGTCGATCCGGGAGCGCAAGCCTCGCCGGGCGACGAATTCACCGCGGCTTCGGCGGAGCGCCGGCCGCACCCGCCATCGCAGCCGCGCCGATGGCCGCGCCCGGTTCCGGCGCCGGGCTGGTTCTGGCATGATCGGTCCATGTCCGACCGTCCCGAATCGTCCCCTCCCCCACCCGTGAAGTCGGCGAAGGAAGAGCGCGCCGAGCGCCTCGCCGCCGAGTTGCGCGCCAATCTTCGCCGCCGCAAGGATCAGGTCCGCGGCCGCGACGCCGCCGAAGCGGCGGTGACGCCGGAGAATCCGGCGGACGAAGGCCCCGCCCGCCACGTTTCGGCCACGCCGACCTGATTTCGAGGCGACGCGGAGGCCGATCCGCTCCGCCCTTGCCGCGCCCCTCGCGACCGTTTAAGGGAGCGCGACACTCGGTGAGCGGCGTCGGGACGGCTTCGTCCCCTCGGCTTCCCGCTCCGTCGGCCCGGGTCCTCCGGCCGACGTCCATCACGGCGAAGAGGCGCATCCCATGGACAAGATCCGGATCGTCGGTGGCAACCGGCTCGACGGCATCATCCCGATTTCCGGCGCCAAGAATGCCGCCCTGCCGCTGATCATCGCCTCGCTGCTCACCGACGAACGGCTCACCCTCGAGAACGTGCCGCGCCTGCGCGACGTCTCGCTCCTGAACCGCATCCTGTCGAACCACGGCGTCGACTATTCGCTGAACGGCAAGCGCCCGGGCGAGGATCATCTCACCGGCCAGACCATCCATCTCACCGCCCGCGAGATCGTCGACACCTGCGCGCCCTACGATCTGGTCAGCCAGATGCGCGCCTCCTTCTGGGTGATCGGCCCGCTGCTCGCCCGCTGCGGTGAGGCGCGCGTGTCGTTGCCCGGCGGTTGCGCCATCGGTCCCCGTCCGGTCGACCTCTTCATCGCCGGGCTCGAGGCGATGGGCGCCGCCATCGACATCGAGGCGGGTTACGTCGTCGCTCGTGCCCCCGGCGGCCTCAGGGGCGGCCGCTACACCTTCCCCAAGGTGTCGGTCGGCGCCACCCACGTGTTGATGATGGCGGCGACGCTGGCCAAGGGCGAGACCGTCATCGAGAACGCCGCCCGCGAGCCCGAGGTGGCCGATCTCGCCCGCTGCCTCGTCGCCATGGGAGCGAAGATCGAGGGTGCCGGCACCGCGACGATCCACGTCCAGGGTGTTCCCCGCCTCCACGGCGCCACCCACCGCGTCCTGCCCGACCGCATCGAGACCGGCACCTACGCCATGGCGGTCGCCATGACCGGTGGTGACGTCACTCTCACCCACACCTCCGGCGATCTGCTCCGCAACGCCCTCGACGCGCTCGCCGCGACCGGCACCTCGGTCGCCGACGTCGCCGAAGGTCTGCGCATCGTTCGCGATCCCGCCTCCCCGATCCACCCGGTCGATGTCGTCACCGAGCCCTATCCCGGCTTCCCCACCGACCTCCAGGCGCAGTTCATGGCGTTGATGACCCGCGCCGCCGGCGTCTCGCGCATCACCGAGACGATCTTCGAGAACCGCCTGATGCACGTCGCCGAACTCGCCCGCCTCGGTGCGAGGATCGACGTCGACGGCCGCACCGCCAGGGTCACCGGCGTGCCGCGCCTCGTCGGCGCCCCGGTGATGGCGACCGACCTGCGCGCCTCGGTGTCGCTGGTCATCGCCGGCCTCGTCGCCGAGGGCGAGACCACCGTGTCGCGCGTCTACCACCTCGACCGCGGCTTCGAGCGGCTGGAAGAGAAGCTGTCGCGCTGCGGCGCGGTGATCGAGCGCATCTCCGGCGAGGGCATGCGCTGAGGCGCGAGATTTCCGACACTCCGGACGGCGCTCGTCGGTGCCCCGAGCACGGGCCGTATCGGCTCGCACGAATCCCGTCGGGAGTTTTCCGGTTGTGGCGCGGGGATCGACTTCCTATCTGGGAAGAAGCGATCCGCCGAACCGACGCCAGAGAGCGCCATGACCGATCTGAGACTGCTCGCCCTCGACTCCGAGGACCTCGAAGTCCTGTCCGCCCACCTCCAGGATGCCATCCTCAAGGTCGGCGACATCCATTGGCGCGCCGATGAGAAACGCGTCGTGCTCGCCGTCAACCGCTTCGTCTGGGAGAGCGCCGGCGAGAAGAGCCGCCGCCTCTTCGAGCGCCGCCGCGCCGCCCTGCGTTTCGACCGGGTCGTCCGGGTGCGGGCGACCGGCATCCCGCGCGATCGGCCCGACACCGTGCTCGAACTCCTCGCCCTGCGCTTCACCGAGACCGAGGCCCCTTCCGGGGTCGTCGAAGCGATCTTCGCCGGCGGCGGCGTGCTCCGGATCGAGGTCGAATGCCTCGAGGCCGGCCTCGCCGACCTCGGCGCCGCCTGGGCGACCGGAAGCTGCCCCGAGCACGGCGTGGCGTGAGCGGCTTCGACGACCGTCGCGAAGAGCCGAAGGCGATCGCACCGGTCCGGCCCACGGGCGACCTCGACCATGCCCGACGCCGGGGTGCGGTTCACTTCGCTCTTCGCATCCGACGTCGATCGCCCCTCCCGCCGTCCCGACATTGCCCCGCCGGCCTCGATCGGCTACCTCTCTCCCCCGAGTTTCCGCGCGTCCCGCGCCGAGTTTTCCGAGGACAGCCTTGGCCATCCGTCTCGACATCCGCGACGCCGACTTCTGCGCTCGCTTCGCCGACCTCCTCGACATGAAGCGCGAGGTCTCCGAGGACGTCGACCGCGCCGTCGCCGAGATCATCGCCGACGTGCGCACCCGCGGCGACGAGGCGCTCTACGACCTCACCGCGAAATTCGACCGCGTCGACCTGCGCTCGACCGGCCTGCGCGTCACGGCCGAGGAGATCGCCGCGGCGAAAGCCGCCGTCGATGCCGAGACCTTCGCCGCGCTCGAACTCGCCCGCGACCGCATCCGCTCCCACCATGCTCGCCAGTTGCCGAAGGACGACGTCTACACCGACGCCCTCGGAGTGACGCTGGGCTCGAAGTGGACGGCGCTGGAATCCGTCGGCCTCTACGTACCGGGCGGCACGGCGAGCTATCCCTCATCGGTGCTGATGAACGCTGTGCCGGCCAAGGTCGCCGGCGTCGACCGGCTGGTGATGGTCGTCCCCTGCCCGGGTGGAAAGTTGAACCCGCTGGTTCTCGCCGCCGCCGACCTCGCCGGCGTCGACGAAATCTGGAAGGTGGGCGGCGCCCAAGCCGTCGCCGCACTCGCCCACGGCACCGCGTCGATCGCCCCGGTCGCCAAGATCGTCGGCCCCGGCAACGCCTTCGTCGCCGCCGCCAAGCGCCGCGTCTTCGGCAAGGTCGGCATCGACATGATCGCCGGCCCCTCCGAGGTGCTGATCCTCGCCGACGCCAAGAACGACCCCGATTGGCTCGCCGCCGACCTGCTCGCTCAGGCCGAGCACGACCCGGCCGCCCAGTCGATCCTGATCACCGACAGTGCCGAACTCGCCGACGAGGTCGAGAAGGCGGTCGAACGCCAGTTGACCACCCTGTCGCGGTCCGAGACGGCGCGGGCGAGCTGGCGCGACTACGGCGCGATCATCCTCGTCCGCGACCTCGACGAAGCGGTGCCGCTCGCCGACCGCATCGCCGCCGAGCATCTGGAGATCGCCCTCGACGATCCCGCGCCCCTCGCCGCCAAGGTCAGGAACGCCGGCGCCCTCTTCCTCGGCCATCACACGCCCGAGGCGATCGGCGACTACGTCGGCGGATCGAACCACGTGTTGCCCACCGCCCGCTCGGCGCGCTTCTCCTCCGGCCTGTCGGTGCTCGATTTCGTCAAACGAACGTCGATCCTGCAACTCGACGCCGAGGGCTTGCGCGCTCTCGGTCCGGCGGCGATGCTCCTGGCCAAGTCCGAGGGTCTGGACGCGCACGGCCGCTCCGTGTCGATCCGCCTCAACCTCTGATCCGGTAGGCGTCCGCACATCCGCGGGCGCGCCACCCCCCACCCCGCCGGCGCGGGCTCTCCGCCCCGCCGACCAACCCGAGGCCCGGGAGGGCACCAGCCGACCATGGGCTCGCCGCAGACCCCGGAGAAACCGCGCACCCGTCTCGTCGAGGTGAAGCTGGACGAGAGTTCCATCGCCCGCTCCACCGCCGACGTCGAGCACGAGCGCGCCGTGGCGATCTGGGACCTCATCGACGAGAACCGCTTCGCCCCCGCCGGCCACGACGGCGGACCCTATCGGCTGATCCTCGGCATGGTCGACAATCGCCTCGCCTTCGACATCCGCAACGAAGCGGGCGACCAGGTCGCCGCCCACCTCCTGTCGCTGACCCCCTTCCGGCGCATCGTCAAGGACTACTTCTTCGTCTGCGAGAGCTACTTCGCCGCAATCCGCACTTCGACGCCGTCGCAGATCGAAGCCATCGACATGGGCCGCCGCGGCCTTCACAACGAAGGTTCGCAGGTGTTGATCGACCGCCTCGCCGACAAGGTCGAGATCGATTTCGACACCGCCCGTCGCCTCTTCACCCTGATCTGCTCGTTGCACTGGAAAGGGTGACGCCGGTGGATCGGACGCGTCCGAGCTCCGTCCTCTTCGTCTGCGGTCTCAATGCCGTCCGCTCGCCCATGGCCGAGGGACTGGCCCGTCTCCATTTCGGCAAGGTGGTCTACGTCCAGTCCGCCGGCGTCCGCCGGGGCGAGCTCGATCCCTTCTCGGTCAAGGCGATGGAGGAGATGGGCGTCGACATCTCGCGCCACAAGCCCCGCACCATCGAGGAGATCGAGGACGGCAACTTCGACCTGATCGTCACCCTCGCCCCGGAAGCCCACCACAAGGCGCTCGACTGGACCCGCACCATGGCCTCCGAGGTGGAATATTGGCCGACGCCCGACCCCCAGCTCGCCAACGGTTCGCGCGACCAGATCATGGAGGTCTATCGCCAGGTCCGCGATGGCCTCGCCCGCCGCATCAAGGCCCGCCTGGAGTGGAAGGCGACGAGCGGGCATTGATGCCCGCCGGCGCCGCGGTCGTCTGCCGCGCCGCCCGCCCCGTCACAGGAGCCGCGCCCCGTCGGCGAGATGCACCAGCCGCCCCGCCGCCAGCGTCGCCACCACCCGCGGCACGCCGTCCGCTTCCGCCGGATCGATCAACACGACGTCGCCGCGCCTGCCCGGCGCGAGGCTGCCGCGATCGGTGAGCCCCATCACCGCCGCCGGATTGGTCGAGACCAGCGCCCAAGCCGCCTCGAGCGACGCGACCCCGTCGCGGGCGAGGCGGAACGGCGCCGCCGCCAGTGCCGGATAGTAGTAGTCGGAGGCGAGGATGGTGCAGAGCCCGCGCCCCACCATCTCCGCCGCGCTCGGACAGCCGGTGTGCGAACCGCCGCGCACCACGTTGGGCGCCCCGAAGACGATCGCTTCGCCCGCCGCTGCCGCCTCCTCGGCGGTCGCCACGTCGATCGGGAACTCGGCGATCGTCACCCCCATGTCGCGGAATTCGGCCCGCATCTTCGGCGACATGTCGTCGTGAGACAGCATGGCGATGCCGGCCGCCCGCGCCGCCGCGGCGAGCCGCGCGACCGAGGCCGGCACCTCGCCGGCATGGGCCGCGACATTGTCGAACAACGCCATGAAGTCCTCGGTGAGGAGCCCGGTGCGCTCGACCATCTTGGCGAGCTTGGCCGGCGTCTGGCGCTTCACCACCATGCCGGTGGTGTGGTCGTTGAAGGCGAGGCAACCGATGCGGCGCCCGGCGATCCACTCCAGGATCTCCGCCTCGCCGGCGAGGTTGAAGGTCTCGTGGCGCAGATGGAATCGGGTGTCGGCGGCGAGCCGCTCGCCGAGATCGGCGATCGCCTGGAGCAGGGCGCGGGCATTCTCGGCGCCGCGCAGGCCCGGCTCCCACGACCAGGTGACGCCGTGGAATGCCGTGGTGATGCCGTTCGCCACCAGCTGGCGGTCGGTGTCGAGGAGCGCGGTGACGAGATCGAAGCTCACGCCGGGCCGCGGCATCACCTGCCGTTCGAAGGCGTCGCCGTGGACGTCGACGATGCCCGGCATCACCAGGAGGCCGGAGGCGTCGAGGCCGCGCGCGCCCGCCCCGCCCTCGGCGATCACGCCGCCGGCGACGACCAGATCGCGCGCCGCGAAACCCTCGGCGCCGAGCACACGGCCGCCGACGATCGACCAGGACGGAGAAACGGATCCGCTGAGAGACATGGCTCGATCACCTCCGGGGACGAAATGGAAAGCGCCTGCCATCCCTCGCGACGATGACCCCCGTGTGACGCCCGGCGCGTCGCCCTGCGCGGTTCGGGTTCCCTTTCGCCCCCCGATCCGTTAGCTTCCCGCCGACGCCCGTCCCTTCCCGAGAGCTTCTCCCATGACCGCCGACCGTCCCAAACTCGTGCTGGCTTCCGCTTCGCCGCGCCGGCTCGGGCTCCTGCAGCAGGTCGGCATCGATCCCGATCATCTCCACCCGACCGACGTCGACGAGACGCCGCTCAAGGCCGAACTGCCGCGCCAGCTCGCCCTGCGGCTGGCCAAGGACAAGGCGGAAGCCGCGCTCGCCTGGTCGCAGCGCGACCGCGAATGGACCGGCGCCCACATCCTCGTCGCCGACACGGTCGTCGCCGTCGGCCGTCGCATCTTGCCCAAGGCCGAGACCGTCGAGGAGGCCGAGGACTGCCTGCGTCTCCTCTCCGGCCGCTCCCATCGGGTGTGGACCGGCATCGGCCTCGTCACTCCGGCCGGCGCGATCAAGGCCCGCCTCGTCGAGACCCGCCTGCGCTTCAAACGCCTGTCGACGGCCGAGATCGCCGCCTACGTCGCCTCCGACGAATGGCGCGGCAAAGCCGGCGGCTATGCCATCCAGGGCATCGCCGGCGGCTTCGTGGTCAAGCTGATCGGCTCCTACACCGCCGTCGTCGGCCTGCCGCTCGCCGAGACCCTCGGCCTGCTCGAGGGCGCCGGCTATCCGGTGCGCGCCGGTTGGGTCTCGCCCCTCGTCCCGGTCGCCTGACATGGCGAGCCGTCGTCGCCCCGAGGCCGCCGTCCCTCCCGTCGCCGGCGACGCCCCGAAGCTCGGCGCCTGCCCGATCTGCGGTCGCCCGGCGGTCGCCGCGAGCCGCCCCTTCTGTTCGCCGCGCTGCCGCGACGTCGATCTCCACCGCTGGCTGACCGGCGCCTATGCGGTCCCGGTCGTCGAGGAGGACGGCGGCGAGGACGGCGAGGGCGGCGAGCATTGATCCCGCACCCAAGGGGGTCGGCGAGGTGGCACACCCGCACGCGGCCGAGGGGCGCGAATTCACCCCGAAGCCCCCTCCCCCGCCGCCCGACCGCCGCGGGAGGAACGCCCGGACGCCGATTTCCCGTGCGGGTACTTGGGCTTGAGGGAAATTCACGGTTTCCGCGCCGGATCGCGAAACCCCTCTGGACAGCCCCGATCTCTCCGACTATAAACCGCCCACCTTCGGGAAACGGACGGCTCGCCGCCCTTCCCGTCCGGTCGCCTGGGTAGCTCAGTTGGTAGAGCAGCGGATTGAAAATCCGCGTGTCGGCGGTTCAAATCCGTCCCCAGGCACCACTTCCTCCTCTTCCGAACGCTTCGCCGACCGATGCCGGGCCGAGATCGACGACCGGTCGCGGGTTCACGGCCGCGCGCGGGCGGGAAGAGCGCGGCCACGATGCCCGCTCCGACGTCGGCTTCGAGCCGCTCCGCCGTGACGTGCGCCAACGCGACGGATCTTCCACAAGTGTGACCATTTACAACGATCATCATACTGGTTAAGGATGGTGCGTGGTTCTCGTTCGACCCGTTCGGGCGAGATGAAATGGGAACGCGGTACGTCGCTCGTCGAGCGGCCATGCCGAGGCTGCCCCCGCAACTGTGATCGGAGAGTTCTCGCCCCTCGTGTGTCACTGACGCGTCCGCGCGTCGGGAAGGCCGGGTGGAGGACGACGACCCGAGAGCCAGGAGACCTGCCACACCTCGCGTGTTTCGACCCGCGGGAATTCGTCGGACGCCGGGGTGAGCGTCGTGCGCGATCGCGGACGATCCGTCCCCGCGAGAGCCATTTTCTCCCCGCGTCTCCTCGCAGAGAACCGAGCCCGCCGCGGCTCGCGTGGGAGACACGATCGTGAAGCTCTTGAAGTCCCTCTTCGCCGCGAGCCTGCTCGCCGGCGCGACGGCCCTGCCGGCCCGGGCCCATTTCCAACTGATCCACACGCCCGAGGTCAATCTCGCCAAGCCCGGCGAGATCGCGCTGCTGCTCGTCTTCTGGCATCCCTTCGCCAACGGCCATGCGATGGACATGCCCGCGCCGGAGCAATTCTTCGTCGTCAACAAGCGCAAGAAGACCGGTCTTCTGGGCACGCTCCGCCCGACGACCTTCAAGGGTGCGGAGAACTCCGCCACCGCCTACGAGACGAAGTACGCGGTCAGAGGACTCGGCGACCACGTCTTCGCGCTGACCCCCGCGCCCTACCACGAGAAATCCGAGGACAAGTATATCCAGCAGATCACCAAGTCCTTCGTCAACAACGGCGGGGTCCCGACCGACTGGCACGAGCCGCTCGGCCTGCCGACGGAGATCGTACCGTTCAACAAACCGACCGCGATCCTCGCCGGATCGACTTTCTCCGGCCGCGTCCTCTCCCGGGGCGAACCGGTCGCCGGCGCCGAGGTCGAGATCGAGTACATCGCCGCCGAACCCGACGTCGCCACCCGGACCGCCGGAAAGCCCTCGCTCGCCCCACCGCCGGGGGGAACGCTCGTCGCCCGCACCGACCGGAACGGCGTCTTCACCTTCGGCATCCCGAAGGCGGGCTTCTGGGGCTTCGCCGCGCTGGGAACCGGCCCCGCGAAGGACTACAACGGCAAGGAACTCTCGCAGGATGCGGTGATCTGGATTCGCGCCGCCGACCTGAAGTGACCGGGGAGGAAGGGGACATGCACATCGTCGACGGAGCCCTGTCCATACCGGTCCTGGTGGCCGGGTCGGCGCTCGCCGTCGCCGGCATCGGCCTCGGCCTGAGGCGGATGCCCATCGACAAGATCCCGGCCGCCGGGGTCCTGAGCGCGACGTTCTTCGTCGCCTCGCTGGTCCACGTACCGATCGGCCCGTCGAGCGTCCATCTCATCGTCAACGGCCTCGCCGGCCTGGTGCTCGGCTGGGCCGCCTTCCCGGCGCTCTTCGTGGGATTGCTGCTCCAGGCGGCGTTCTTCGGCTTCGGCGGCCTCACGGTGCTCGGCGTCAACACCGTCGACGTCGCCCTGCCGGCGGTGATCGTCCACTACCTCTGCGTTCCCGCGATCACCCGGTCCGGCCCGCGGGCGGCGGCGATCTGGGGGTCGATCGGCGGCGCCGGGGCGATCGCGCTGAGCGCCGGCTGCGTCGCTCTCGTCCTCGCCCTTTCGGGCGAGGAGTTCGTTCCCGCCGCTCGTCTGGTCATCTTGGCCCATGCCCCGGTGATGCTGATCGAGGGCATCCTGACGGGTGCCGCCGTGTTCCTCGCCCGCAAGGTCAAGCCGGAACTTTTCGTGGTCTTCGCCACCCCGGCCCGCGGAGTCTGACGCGATGATGAAGCTCTTCACGACGCTGATTTCCGCCATCGGCCTCGCCGTCGCGTTGACCGTCCCGGCGCTCGCCCACAAGGTCGTGGTCAACGCCTTCGTCGGCGGCGAGCGCATCGAAGGCGAGATCGGGTTCTCCGACGGAGCGATGGCCGGCGGCACACCGGTGGAGGTTCTGGCCGAGGACGGAACGAAGCTCGGCGAGACCATGACCGACCGCGACGGGGCCTTCGTCTTCGTGCCAACCCGGGCGGTCACCCACATCTTCCGCGCCGATCTCGGCGGCGGCCACGTCGCCACGGTGCGCATCGAGAAGGCGGACCTGCCGGCGACGCTCTCCGGCGGCACGCCGGAAGTCGCCCGGCCCGCGACGACGGCACCCGCCGAGACCCGAGCGATCGACGCCGCTCCCCCGGTGCGACCGGTAGCGGCGAGCGAAGCGGAGAAGGCGGCCATCCTCGAGGCGGTGCGTCAGGAGTTGAAGCCGCTGCGCCGCGAGATCTCGGCACTGAAAGAGAAGAACGACTTCCAGGCGATCCTCGGCGGCATCGGCTACATCGTCGGCGTCTTCGGCCTGTGGTTCGCCGTGGCGGCCCGCCGCCGCGAACTCCGGGCCGGCTGATGGGCGGGCTCGTCGGAGGCGGGATGGCCGGTGTCCTCGAGACGACGAGAACCCGTGGCGGCTGGTACGACGAGCTCGACGGTCGTGTCCGGGTGGTCGCCGCCGCGCTCTTCGCGGTGGTGGTCGTGGCCCTCACCGGCTTCGCCCAACTCACCGCGGCGCTCGTCGGCGCCGCGATCGCCATGGTCCTCGCCGGCCTGCCGATCGCGCGGACCCTGCGCCGGGTGGTGGCGATGGACGCCTTCGTCGTCTTCATGATCGCGATGCTGCCCTTCACCATCCCCGGCGAGACGGTGTTCACCGCCTTCGGATTTCCCGCCAGTTTCGAAGGCTTCCGGGCCGCCGGCCTGATCGCGATGAAGACCAATGCGGTGGTGCTGATGGCGCTGGCGCTGCTGTCCTCCTTCGAACCCGTCGCCTTCGGACGGGCGCTCGCTCGTCTGGGGATGCCGGAGCGCCTCGTCCATCTGATCCTGTTCAACGTGCGCTACATCGACGTCCTCGATCGCGAGCAGAAGCGCCTGCGGATCGCCATGCGCGCCCGCGGGTTCCGCCCGGCGAATTCGCGCCACACTTATGTCACCTACGGCTATCTCGTCGGGATGATGCTCATTCGCGCTCTGGAGCGCTCCGAGCGCATCCTGAGCGCAATGAAGTGCCGTGGGTTCTCCGGCCGCCTCCATCTCGACACCGACGAGCGGTTCGGTCGCGTCGACGGCGTCTTCGTCGCCATTTTCGCTCCTTTCGTCACCGGTCTCGTTCTGTGGGAGACGCTCGCCCGTGTCGCCGCTTCTTGAAGTCAGCGGAATCGTCTTCGCCCACCCCGGTGGCGCCGACGTGCTCGACGGCCTGTCGCTCACCCTGGAGCCCGGCGAGCGTCTGTGCCTTCTCGGACCCAACGGCGCCGGCAAGAGCACCCTGCTGCAGATCCTCGTCGGCCTTCTCGTTCCCCGGTCCGGCCGCATCGTCGCCTTCGGGCGCGAGCGGCGGGCCGAAGCGGACTTCCACGAAGTGCGCCGGCGGGCGGGCTTCGTCTTCCAGGACCCGGACGACCAGCTCTTCTGCCCGACGGTCGCCGAGGACGTCGCCTTCGGCCCGCTCAACCTCGGCAAGTCGCGCCGGGAGGCGGCGGCGATCGTCGAGGCGACGCTCGAGCGCCTCGATCTCCAGCATCTGCGCGACCGCATCACCCACAAGCTCTCGGGTGGCGAGAAGCGACTGGTGACGCTCGCCGCCGTACTGGCGATGGACCCGGAGGTCCTGCTGCTCGACGAGCCGACCAACGCCCTCGACGAACGCATCTACGCGCGTCTGGTCGACATCCTGCTCGGCCTGCCCCAGGCGATGATCGTCGTGTCGCACGACCCGCATTTCCGTCGCATGATCGGAACGCGCGCCGTCGCCCTTCGGGAGGGGCGTCTCGTCGACGTCGACGAGGCGTCGCACGCCGATCCTCGGATCGAAGCCCGCGCCACCGGGCACGACGAGACCCGGTGACGCCCCGCCCCGACGCCCGGAGAGACGCATCGTGACCGACGCCACCGCTCACCATCACCTCTGGCCCGGCGTCCCCTACGCCCTCGCCGCGGCGCTGCTCTTCGCCGTCGTGCCCCCGCTCTCCAAGCTCCTCGTCGCCACCGTCGATCCGTTCATGACGGCGGGGCTGCTCTATCTCGGCGCCGGCGTCGGGCTCGCCGGCCTGCGCCTCGTCCCCGGGGCGCTCGGCCGCGAGGGAGCGCTCCGGCGCGACGATCTGCCCTGGCTGGTCGGCGCCGTCGCCACCGGCGGCGTGATCGCGCCGGTCCTGTTGATGATCGGGCTGGCCCGCACCTCGGCCTCCGGCGGCGCCCTCCTGCTCAACCTCGAGGGACTGGCGACGATGGCGATCGCCTGGATCGTCTTCCGCGAGAACGTCGACCGCCGCCTCCTCATCGGCGCCGCCGCCATCCTGAGCGGGGCGGTGCTCCTGACCTGGGACGGCGGAAAGGTGTCGCTCGATTCCGGTGCGCTCCTCATCGCCGGTGCCTGCCTCGCCTGGGGCATCGACAACAACCTGACGCGCAAGGTCTCGGCGGCCGATCCGATCGTGCTGACCATCGTCAAGGGCTGCGCGGCGGGAAGCGTGAACATCGGGATCGCGCTGGCCTCCGGCGCATCGCCGCCGGCCGGTCCGGTCGTTCTCGGCGCGATGGTGCTCGGCTTCTTCGGCATCGGCTCGAGCCTCGTCCTCTTCATACTGGCGCTCCGCCATCTCGGAACGGCGCGCACCGGCGCCTATTTCTCGCTCGCCCCCTTCATCGGCGCGGCCATCTCGGTCGCGTTCCTGGGCGAACCGGTGACGCTGCGCCTGTCGATCGCCGCCGCGGCGATGGCCGTCGGTCTGTGGTTGCATCTGGCCGAACGCCACGAGCACGAGCACGTCCACGAGCCGTTGGAGCACGACCACCTCCACCACCACGACGACCACCACTCCCATTCCCACGACGGGCCGGTGGACGAACCGCATTCGCACCCCCATCGCCATGCCGCGATCCGCCACGCCCATGTCCATTACCCTGACCTGCACCACCGGCACGGCCACACGCCCTGAAGTTCCGGACGACGCGGCCGGCCGGAGATGGCGTCGAGCCGCGACCGAGGCTCCGCGATCCGGCCCGGGTGCCCCCTCGCATTTGCATATGCAGTTTTCGAAAAAATAGCCTATTCTGTTCGTGCGGGGTGCCGGGATGGTGGCCGACGCATGGTCTCGTCGCCGCCCTCCCGGTTCCCGCCCTCGACGCCCGCCCCGGCGGAGCGAGGCACACCGCCCCGGCCGAAGCCGCCACGCCGGCCTCGCCCCTCTTCGGGAGACACGACATGAACCGACCGATCGAAGCGTTGCGTCGGCTTCGCGCGGCCTTTCTCCTGGCCACGCTCCCGCTCGTCGTCGCCGTCGGTCCGGCCGAGGCCCATCGGCTGAAGGTGTTCGCCACCGTCGAGGACGGCGACATCTTCGGCCACGCCTTCTTCGTCGGTGGTGGCCGTCCGGAGGGGGCGGAACTGACGATCGCGGATGCGAATGGCGTCGAGGCGTTCCACGGTAGGACCGACCCGCAGGGTGGCTTCCGTTGGCGCCCGCTCGTCGCACTCGACTACACGATCACGGTCGACACCGGCGACGGCCATCGCGTCGTCGGTACCGTCGCCGCCGACCGCTTGGCCTCCGTGGCGTCGCCGCCGTCGCCCGCGGTGAGCGTCGCGGGGAAAGTCCCCCCGCCGGACATCCCCGCGGCGACCCCGGTCGCCACCTCGACCGCACCCGCCGCCGACCCCGGCGCCGCCTGCCTCTCGCCCATCGATCCCGCCGCCCTGGCGAAGATCGCGGAATCTCGGGTCGACCAGGCCGTCGCTCGGCAATTGCGCCCGTTGATCGAGGCCTACGATCAGGCCGAGGGGCGCGTGCGCATCAACGACGTGCTCGGCGGCATCGGCATGATCGTCGGGCTCTTCGGAACCGCCGCCTGGGCGACGGCGCGGCGCCGTCCGTCCGAGGTTCGCGACGTCTGAAGCCGATCCCGGTCGACGGCTCCTCTTCCCTCTCTCGCCGCGCCTGCCGCGCCATCGCCGCCGTTTCCCGCCGGTCTCACCCGTGAGGACTTGACGGCGATCGAGGACATCGCCACGACGATCCCGGGTCGGAACGATTTCCGCACCCGGCGCGGTTCGTGCCGCCCTTCGCGATTTCGAGGAGACCTGCCGTGCTGCGCGTGACTCTGACCTTCGACGACGAGTTGATGGGCGAGATCGACGAGTTCATGGAATCCCGCGGTTACTCCAACCGATCGGAGGCGGTGCGCGACCTCACCCGCGCCGGATTGGCGCAGGGCATCGAGGCGGTCGGCGAGACCCGCGATTGCCTCGCCTCCCTCACCTTCGTCTACGATCCGGAGACCCGCGAACTGGCGAAGCGGCTGGCGATCGCCTACCGAGATCGCCCCGAATTGACGGCGACGCGGATGCAGCGCCCTCTGCCCGGTGGTGAAGTTCTCGAGGTCACCCTGCTCGAGGGGGCGACGACCGCGATCCGCGCCTTCGCCGCGTCGATCCGCGCCGAGCGCGGCGTCCGCAACGGCGAACTGGTGATCATCCCGGCCTGACCCATCGGTCTTCGCGAAAGGCCGATGGCGTTCGCGGCGTCGGTGCCCGATTCCTCCGATCGGCACGAGAATGCCGGCGCCGCCGAGGTCCGGAAGCGTCGAGGCCTCCGGGATTCGGCATCAGATCCCGAGCATCGGCGACAGCTTCGGCGTCGCCTTCGCCGGTGCCTCCTGGGCCGGCGGCCGGCGCACCTCCGGCGGCGGAGCGGCGGGTTTGGCCTGTTCGCGGGCGACCGGACGAGGTGGCTGGCGATCCGGCTTCGCCTGGGCCGGCTTGGTGCGCTCCGGCTTCTTGGTGGCGACACAGCGACCGTTCTGCTCGATCTCTCCGGTACCGCACTCGAGCGGACAGACGCGGGCCTGCGGCTCCGCTTCGAGACGGGCGAGGAGGCCGGCGTCGAGGGAGAGCTCATCGGCCGCTGTCTTCTGGCCGCGCCGCTCGAGATAGCGGGCGGCCGCCCGGCGCGTTCCCTTGTCGTCCTTCTCGTCGATCAGCACTTCCCAGCAGCCGACGCGCTTCAACGCCGTCTGGATCTGACGGTTCGACACCGGCGGCAAGGGCGCCGGATCGACCGGGCGGACCACCGGCGGCGGCTCGAGCGCCGCCACCACCAGAGGTGCGATGGCCGGACACCGCAGCCCGTCGCGCAATCGGGCGAGCGCCTCGCGACCGGCTTCGCCCGCCTGTTTCAGGCGCTCGACCTCGGCCCGCTCCTGCGCGCAGATCGTCTCGGCCTCACGACGCGCCTTCTCGGCGGCCTCCGCCTCGCGCCTGGCCTTCTCCTCGGCCTCGCGACGGGCCTGGGCGGTCATCGCATCGCGCTTGGCCTTCTCGGCGGCTTCGGCCGCGATCCGCGCCTTCTCCGCCGCCTCCGCCTCTCGGCGGGCCTTTTCCTCCGCCTCGCGGCGGGCTTGGGCGGCTTCGGCCTCGCGCTTGGCCTTCTCGGCGGCTTCCGCCGCGATCCGCGCCTTCTCGGCGACCTCCGCCTCGCGACGCGCCTTCTCGGCGGCCTCCGCGTCGCGCCTGGCCTTCTCCTCGGCCTCGCGACGGGCCTGGGCGGTCATCGCCTCACGTTTGGCCTTCTCGGCGGCTTCCGCCGCGATCCGCGCCCTCTCTGCCGCTTCCGCCTCGCGCCTGGCCTTCTCTTCGGCTTCGCGACGGACCTGAGCCGCCTCGGCTTCGCGCTTGGCCTTCTCGGCGGCTTCAGCCGCGATCCGCGCCTTCTCCGCCGCTTCCGCCTCGCGCCTGGCCTTCTCTTCGGCTTCGCGACGGACCTGAGCCGCCTCGGCTTCGCGCTTGGCTTTCTCGGCGGCTTCAGCCGCGATCCGCGCCTTCTCCGCCGCTTCCGCCTCGCGCTTGGCCTTCTCCTCCGCTTCGCGGCGGGCCTTCTCGGCGGCCTCCGCCGCGGCGATGTCGGCCTTGGCACGGGTGATCGCCTCGGCGGAAACCGGGCATTTCACCCGCCTCGCCAGATCGTCGAGTTGATCGCGCCGGCCAGCACCGCGCGCCGCCTCGATCTCGCTCGCCTCTGCGGCGCACAGCTTCCGCTGCTCCTCCTCGCGGCGGCGCCGCTCGATGCGGCGCAACTCCTCCTCGGCGGCCCTCTCGGTCACTTCCAGAGCCGCCAGACGAAACCGAGCATCTTCCAGAAAGGAGGAGTCGGGAAATCGCGAAATGAAGTCCCGGAGGTCGGCCGCCTGCCCGGAGAAGCGGATGCGCGCCCAGAACATCGCGTCCGATTCGCCCCGGTTGAGGTAGTAGTCGTCCAGCATCGAGATGGTGATCTCGGGCAACTGCCGCCCGCCGGTGGCGTCCGCCACGTCCTTGGTCACCAGCCGGAACAACCGCGCGATCTCGAGGCCGGGCTCCGAGAGGCGTTTCAGCAGGGCTCGGGTGAAGGGGCTGTGGCGGTCCTTGCCGTCCTCGGCCACTTCGAACGGCGCCGTGGCGAAGACCGTGACCGAACCCTGGACCTTCCTGACCCGCGTCAGGCCGCGCGTCACCCCGGACGGCGGCGTCACGCCGCCGGGCTGCGGCTTCTCGGTGAAGGGGTCGTTGCGGCAGGCGTCGAAGATCAGGATGCGGACGCCGCTCACCTTGGAGATCACGTCCTTGAGATCGTCGGCCGGCAGCATGTCGAACTTCAGCGCGTCCTCGTCCTCGAGCGCGGCGTCGACGGGGACGAGAAAGAAGCGCCCCTGATACTGGAGCGCATGGCCGGCGTAGAATACCAAGGCGGTGTCGGCGCCGCTGGTCAGGCGCGAGAAGTCCTTGAGGACATTGCGGATGTCGTTCTTCTGCACGTCGGTGCGCAGCATCACCTCGAAGCCGAGACTGCGCAACGCGGAGGACATGTCCTCGGCGTCGTTGCGCGGGTTCGAGAGGGCGACGATGCTCTTGTAGGACGAATTGCCGATCACCAGCGCGACGCGACGCTCCGCCGCCGCCGGCATCACCAGCGCCGATACCAGCAAGGCGAGGCCGAGAACGGCCGCACCGAAGAGGCGTGACACCATCATGTGCGCGCCTCGCCGACGCTCCGGCGCGGGCGCCACCCGACGGCGACGGCGCGGCGAACCGCGACGGACCCGTCGTTGCAGCGGCCGACCCGTGGCGCGTTCACGTCCGTTCCTCCCACCTTCACCGCCCCGCGTCGTCCGTCGCCGTCGCGAAGGACCAGCGCACCGCCGAAAGGGTTCCCGACGCGAAATCGGGCACGACCAGCGTCTTCACGTGGTCGTGGAAGAACACCAACCCTCCCGCCGCGTCGAGCGGATTGCCGTTCCGCTCGGGCAGATCGACGGCCTGGAGCGGCTTGTCCGCCACGACGGCCAGAAGGATCGAGCGCCCGTTGGCGCCGGCCGCCGGCAGCGGCACCGTCGTCTCTCGATCCGAGCGTAGCAGATTCACGTCGGGATCGAGCCGCGGGCGTTTGCGGAGTTCGCCGAGATCGGGCCAGACCTGCTGCATGGCGCCGTTCTCGCCGATGCGCACGAGGATGAGCCAACCGGGCTTGCGGACGGTGACACGGGCCGTGGCCCCCTTGTCGGCGACACGGATGCGCACTTCCGCCGGGTTCTCGAAGACCGCCGCCTGCCGGGTCTCCGCACCGCGCGCCTGAACCGCCATCATCGCCAGACCGCGCAGCGTCGCATCCGCATGGAACTGCGGCGTCACTCCGAGGCGGCAGGTCGCACCGATCTCCTCGCAGGCCTGAGCGGCTTCGGTCCGCAACGTGTCGGCGAAGGTCCCCAGAGTGACGGGGCCGCTCGATCCGGCGGTCAGGCGACGCGCCCGCATGCCGTTGATCCACAGCCGGGTGAAGAGGCCGGCCGGTTCCTCGCCGCGCTGGTCGACGAGCGCCCACTGGTCGAAATTGGCACCGACCCAGACGGCGGCTCGTCCGCTCGGATCGACCCCCCAGTCCTCGACCTCGCGCAGCGCGACGTCGCGCAGGTCGTCGGCGAGTTCGACGTGAGCCTCCACCGCGCGCACCACCTGAGCCTCGCCGTCGCGTGCCGTCGCGGGACGTTGCCGCGCCCGACGGCTGACCTGGGTGGCGTCGAACACCGCCGTGACGTTGCGATCCTGCAACCGGTCGAAGACGCGGCGCAGATCCCGCGTGGTGACCGGCCCGCGCACGTCGCGCACCCGGCCGTCCCCGTCCTTGACGAAGCTCGTGTCGTAGGGGGCGATCACCGGCCCCGCCGGACCGTCGCGCAGCGCCGGGAAGACTCGGCTCTGGAAGCCCTGGCCGGAATAGTAGAGGAACACCCGTGCATCCGGCGTCGACCCCTGGACCAGCCAGGAGTCGAGCGCGGCGAGGATGTTGTCGCGGGTCGCCTTCTCGTTGGTCAGGGTCAGCACCTGTTCGCGGCGATAGCCCAGCACATCGACCAGCATCGAGGCGACCGCTCGCGCGTCGTTGACCGACCCCTTGAGTTCGATCGGTGCGAGGTAGCCGTCGATGCCGATCACCAGGGCGCGGTCGCCGCGTTCGATCGCCGCCGCGCTGCGCGCCAGCGCCGCCGGGGAAGTCAGCTCGAGCCGATCCTGGGCGGCCACCGTCGGATCGCCGCCGAGCGCCGCCACCATGTTGCCGGCCGGAACCGGCGCGTCGGCCGACAGACGGTCCTCGAGCGACGGCCGCGCAGCCACCGCCAGCGCCCCGGTCGTCACCTGCCGCAACCACGCCTCGAAGCTCGCCACGCGGGTATAGACGCCGAAACGGTCGCGCCGGCCGCAGCCCTCGCCCCAACTGACCACGCCGACCTGGACCCAGCCGCCCCCCGCCGCACGCACCATCAGCGGTCCGCCGCTGTCGCCGCGACAGGCGTCGCGACCGCCCGCGGCATAACCGGCGCACAGATTGCGATCGTCGACGGAATTGTCCTTCGACGTTCCCTGCGACAACGAAGCCCGGCAACGCCCGATGTCGACGATCGGCAGCTCGACCTCCTGCAGGTTGCTCGGCAACCGCTCGAGGTCGAACGACGTGGTCTCCGCCAGGAAGCCCCAGCCGACCACCGTGCCCGCCACGCCCGCCAGATCGACGCCGCGATCGGCCTCGCCGGTGAGCCGCATGATCGGTACGCCGGCCGGCCGATCGAGCCGGACGAGGGCGATGTCGTTCTCGAACCGGGCCGGATCGAAGTCGGGGTGATAATAGATCTCCTGGACCCGGATCGCCCGACGGGCGAGCTCATCGTCCTGCGACATCACCGCCGGCAGGCGCCGCTGTCCGGCGACGATCAGCAGATCACGGGTGTTGGTGGTCTGGCGGCGGGCGCCGTCGCCGGTCTTGGCGACGAAGCAATGCGCCGCGGTGAGCACCCAGTCGGCCGCGACGACCGTGCCGCCACACAGGAAACGGTGGCGACCGCGCCCACTCGGATCGGGCGAATAGATCTCGACCTGCGATGGCCAGGCGCCGGCCTCGGCGTCACGCCCGCCGACGACGCGGGTCAGGCCGCGCTCGGGGTCGACCGTGCCCTGCGCCGCCGCCGGTGCGGCGGCGAGGCACGCGGCGAGGCCCAACACCCCCAAGAAAGCGACGAGGAAGGCGGTTTTCGCCGGTTTCATCGATCGATCCTCGCGCTCAACGTTGAATCAGGATGCTCTGCAGGCCGACCACCAGACCGCTCCGGTCGATCGAATCGACCAGACCGAGCAGTTCTCCCGCGGCCCTCCGCCCGTCGAGCCGCCGCAACGACGTCACCAGGGCGGTGAGTTCGCGGTCGGTCGCCAAGGCGACGATCTGCTCGACCCCTTCCGGCTCGCTCGCCGTCAGTTGGATCTGGACGTCGCCCTCCGCGACCGGTCGATCTCCTCTCAGAGGATACAACAGGCTCACCTTCCCGTCCCCCGCCACGGAGGCGACGACGATCGCCCGGCCGGCGCTCTTCGGCAGGGTCAGGTCGATGTCGGCACCGAGCCGAAAGCTGCGCCCGTCGGGTGACAGACGGATGGCCTGCCCGCCGGACTGGACGAAATCGCGGACCCGTCGCAACAGCGCGACGCGATCTGCGGCGGCCGGCAGATCTCCTGGCCCGATCCGCCGTGCCACCACCTCGTCGCGCTCGCGCAGATCGCCGCTGCCGGCATCCCACTGCAGATCGGAGAGCGCATCGGCGGCGACGAGTTCGATCGGCGCCACGCGGGCCTGCGGCGGCGTGGCGGCGGCCACGGTGGCATTCTTCACGGCGATCCGAACCGGCGCCACCGGGGCCTTCGGCGCGGGGGCGTCCGCTCGCCCCGGGTCGAGCGGCAGGTCGACCGCCAGATCGGTGCGAACCGACCGGGTGACGCCCGCCGGCGAAGACCCCGCCGACTCGCGATCGGGGAAGGCCCGGGCGAAGACGATCGCCGTCGCGCCGACCGCGACGACGGCGGCGATTACTCGACCTCTCGACGTTCCTGCCATCACCACCGCCGCTGCGCTCCTCCTCGTCGGCCGTACCGACCGCCGTCGTTCCCTCGAGACCGCCGCACGTCGCCGCTCCGGCGGCCGCGGTTCCGCTCACCCCGCCCCGATCAGGGCAGCGGGGCCTTGATCTTCAACCGCCACATCCCGCTCTGGTCGACGTGGCCGGCATAGGTCAGCACGTCCCAACGACGCTCCACCGAAGCGAACCAGGCGACGAGATCTCCGATCGCCGCACGCAGGTCGTCGCTCGCCTCGACGTCCGCCCCCTCGGTCTCGGGATGGCGGACGGTGACGATCTGGCCGCCGCCATCGAGATCGCGGCGCGGCTCGATGACGACCTGGAACGCCGTCCACTCCTCCGGCAGGATGGCGAAGATCTCGTCGACGATCTTCTGGTCGAGGTCCCTCTGTTCCTGGGGCAATTCGGTCACGGGCTGTCCTTTCCGGTGCCAGCGGGTCCGGCGGACCCGTGTTCGTGTTCTTCGCTCAATTTCCGACCACGACGTAACGCGCCGCCGCCGCGATCCGCACCCCCGCCGCCGAAGCCTCCTTGTCGAGCGCCTCGACGAAGGTGATGACCGGGACGGGCTTGTCGGAGGTCAGCGACGCCAAGCTGCGGTTCGCCGCGAAGGCGACGACCAGATCGGGTTGGCCACCCTTGACGTCCGCTTCGCGCTTCGCCGCGGTGACGAAGGGCAACAACGATTTTTCGACCGCCGTCGGCGGGGCGACGACCCGCGCCGTGCCGTCGCTCTCGACCACGACGACCGACACCAGATCGCCCGGTTGCGCGCCGACCGCGCCGGCGAGCAGCTCGCCGGCCCTGAGATGGTTCTTGCGCAGCTCGATCTTCGCCTCGGCGCCGCCGCCGGCACGGGCGCGTTTGAGCAGATCGACGATCGGGCACTGCGCCGCCGTCACCTGACGCAGCCGGATGTCCGCCTCGAAGCCGTGACGGTCGCGGAACGCCTCGTCGAAGCTCTCGAAGGGCACGATCGAGCGCCCGAAGCCTTCGGTCACCAGCCGCCCCTCGGCGATCACCACCGGGTCGAGGAAGAAGCAGTCGCCCCCGGCGAAGTCCGCGACGAAACGGGCGAGTTCGGCGGTGCCGACCCGCGGCGCGGTCGTCCGATCGGTCGGTCCGGTCGGGCGCGGCGGCACACCGGCCGAGGGCGCGCCCGGCTTCGACGTCGATCCCTGCGAGGCCACCGTCGTCTTCTGAGAGGATCCCGAGGTCAGGAACCACGCCGCGCCGCCGCCTCCGACGACGAGAAGACCGACGATCGCCGCCACCAGCGGCAGGGCGGAGGACTTCTTCGCCTCGCTCGCCACCCGCGGTGCTTCGACCGGCCCTGCCGGGCGCGACGCCGGTGCGCTTCGAGGCGCGGCGATCGGAGCGGGGGCCGGCGGCGCCCCTCGCCCGACATCGAGCGAAGGCGGCGGGGGGGCCGATCGAGACGGAGCGGCCGAGGTCCGCGGCGACGCCGATCGAGACGGAGGCGTCGATGGCGGCGGTTGCGACCATCGGCTCGCCGGCGGTTGAGAAGCGGGAAGCGGCGTCGACGGCGCACGGGACACGGCGAAGGCGCCGGTGCTGCGCAGCGCCGAGACCTCGGCCGAGCTCGCCGGCCTGGCGACCACCGTCCCGCTGCCGTCGGGCTCGTGCATCGACGGCCCCGGCAGAGTCGGCTCGTGCGGCAGATCGGGCTTCGCGCCGGTGGCGGCGAAGGACGCCGGGCGATCCGGTTCCGACCGGCCGGTGCGAGCGCTCGGCGCGTCCCAGTCGACCGGCGGCGTCTGGATCGACCGCTGCGCATAGACATCGGCGCGAGGCATCGCCGAGCCGCCGATCGGGCGTTGCGATCCGAAGGTCGAGGTCGGGACCCGCGGCGCCGCCGACGAGACGACGGTGCGCTCCTCTCCACCCTCGCCGCGCCCGACGTCGCCGAAGGAGCGATCGAGCTCGCCCGCCAGCCACTCCGCCACCGCCCGCATCGTCGGCGGGCGATCCTGCGGCTCGGGCTGGAGCATCGCCGCGATCAGCGGCCGCAGCCGGCCGGGGACGTGGTCGAGATCGGGAACCTTGCGTCGCTTCTCGATCAGTTCGACCGGATTGCCGCGCATGTTGAGCGGCCGGCCGGTGGAGGCCTCCACCAGCACCAGACCGAAGCTGTAGATGTCGGACACGCCGCGCACGTCGCCACCGTTGAGGCCGAGCTGCTCGGGCGACATGTAATTGTACTTGCCGGCGAGACCGTCGCCGACGATCGTGCCTTCCGACTTGGTCTGGCGAGCGATGCCGAAGTCGATGATCTTGGCCTGGGCGACGTCGCCCTCGTGGATGATGATGTTGTCGGGCGAGATGTCGCGGTGGATGATGCCGCGCTCGTGGGCCACCTGCAGGCCGGAGGCGACGCGGATGCCGAGCACGCACACGTCGACCCACGACAACGGCCCGTCCTTGACGATCTCCGACAGCGATTTCCCGACGACGAACTCCATCGCCATGTAGGGGCGCTTGAGCGTCGGATCGACCGAGAAGCCGTAATAGCGGACGATCGCCTCGTGGTACAACTTGTTGAGCGCCGACGCCTCCTTGCGGAACATCGCCATGACCGAGTCGGTCTCGGCGAGGTCGGAGCGGATCATCTTGATGGCGACGGCGTCGCCGGTCTGGATGTTGTGGCCACGATAGATCTCACCCATGCCGCCCGCGGCGATACCCGTCTCGATCTCGTATGTGTCGTTGAGACGCGTACCCGCCGGCAACCAGCCGCGATGAGTCTTGTCGAGGTCCTGGGTCATGAGGAACTCGCCCAGCCGGAGGGGATCTCCCGCGAAGTGTCGAGCACCGTCGGCTCGCGCCGCCGCACCCGGACCACCACGGCGGTGACGTTGTCCTTGGCGCCGCGCTCGAGCGTGAGGGCGATCAGCCGGTCGGAGGCTGTCTGCACGTCGACGTCGGGGTCTCCGACGACCGCGCGGATCTCCTCGTCCTCGACGTGACCGGTCAGTCCGTCCGAACACAGGACGTAGACGTCTTCCGGCCGGAGCTCGCCGCTCACCACCTCCACTTCGGCCGTGTCGGCGACACCGATCGCCCGGGTGATGACATTGCGGCGCGGCCAGAACTTCACCTCCTCGCGCGTGAGAATGCCGCGAGCGACCAATTCCTCCGCCTCGGAATGATCGCGGGTCAACTGCTCGATGGCGCCGCCGCGTACCCGGTAGATGCGACTGTCGCCGGACCAGACGCAGGAATATTCCCGTCCATGGGCGAGCAGGACGACGACGGTCGCACCTATGATGTCGTAGCCGCGGTCCTGCGCGATCCGCTTCAGCCGCATGTTGGCGAGCGACAGCCGCCGCCCGCTGTCGGTCAGGAGCAGTTCCGGCGTTTCCTGCGGTTGGATCGACTCGAGCGACTCGACGACGAGCGAACTGGCCAGCCGCCCGGCCTCGTGCCCGCCCATCCCATCGGACACCGCCCACAGGCCCGAGGCCGTCCGGATGAGAAAGGCATCCTCGTTGAAGCGCCGGACCCGCCCTGTATCGGTCGAGCCGGCAGCCTCGAAGGTCAATGCGCGATCCGTCATGTCGCTCCTCCGCCTCGACGCACGGCCCCTTCTCTGGGGTACCGCCCGCCGGTCCTTCCCCGTGTCGCTTCCATCCCTTCGCTCAGGCCTGGAAACGGCCGGTCAGGAAGCTCGAAAATCGATGCGGATCGGGCATGCGCGGTCCCGTGGCGACGATCGCCGGAACCCCGCTCCCTCCGATTGTCCACCAGAAGATGCCCCCTGCATAGTCCGCAGCCGTACGGGCGGTACGCAATCCTTCGAAGGCCGACGCGGCCGAGCCGTCCTCCCCGCACATCGCCAACTGCCCGTCGGCGCCGAGCGCCGCCCCGGTCGGCAGACGCGGTCGGGGGGCCGTCCCGGGCTTCGGCAGCCCTCCGAGATCGCGCAGCAGTTCGTCGTAGACCCTATCGTCGCCGAGCGCCGAGAGGAGCAGGTCCTCGGCGGCGAGATACCAGGCGTCGTCGGGAGCCTGATCGGGCGACAGGATGGCCTCCTCGGTCGTCTCGTCGTCCTCCTTCCAGGCGACCGCGGTCAGCGGGAAGTAGCGCCCGATGCCGTCGACCGACGGCATGAACACCCCCGCGATGGTGCGCCCGAGGTGCTTGGGTCCGATCCAGAACCGCCAGATCGGCGCGCCGAGATAGATCGGCCGCCACTGCGAGCCGAGTTCGATCTGGCTGGCGGCGATACCGCCCGCGATCCAGGGTTCCCACAGGGCGAGAAAGCCCGGGGGCAGTCCTTCGGCGATGAAATCGCGCTTGGCCGGCAGCTTACCGTAGAGACCGTATCGCATGATCACTCACTGGAGCGTGGCCGGACAGTTGAAGTCTCGCAGGGCGGGGGTGGTCAGCGGGTTCACCAACGAATTGACGTTGATCTCGTATTCGAAGCTCGCCCCCCGCGCCCCGACCGTCAGGACGACGCCGTTGCCCCTGCGTGCCACCCGGTTGGTGTCGAGCGTCCGGAACAGCGACCAGGGGCCGATGTTCTCGTAGAGCGTGGTGATGGTTCCCGTGGTGTCGTAGACCGCCGAGATGGTGAAGCGGCCGAGTCCGATCGGCCCCGGCCATTGCGCCGAGACCGGACCGGCCGGCAGCGCCGGCGCCGGCGGAGGCGCCGAGCCGAAGATCGGCGCGACCGGCGCCGGAGCCGCGGGCGGGTTGAACTGCGTTCCGTTGACGTCGGTGCGGATCGTCGTCCCCGCGGTCGCCGGATTGTTCATCGGCCGGATGGCGAAGGCGAAGGCCGGTTGCGTCCCGCCCTGCGAGAAGAACGCCTCCTTGATGATCTGCGCCCGCTGGAACTCGCCGAGCGAGGCCTGCGACAGCATCTGCCCGACCCGTGTCTCCTTGCGCCACACCCAGTCGCGCTGCGACATGTCGACGAAGTTCACCAGGTTCTGGGTGAAGAAGCGGTCCATGACGCCGCTCGGCGCGAAGATCCGCCCGAAGTCGGCGAGCGGGATGTCCTTGCCCGACTTGGAGAAGGGGTAACGGCCGGTGACCACCTGCCGGCAGGCGCCGGTGACGTTCTCCGCCAGCGACTTCTGCAGGTCGGCGACGATCGAGGTGGCGACGTTGCCCTCGAACTCGTCGGAAGCCCCCCGCAGCAGCTTGTCGAAGGGCGCCGGGAAGCGGTTCGCCGTCGCCCGCATGGTGGTGATGCTCTGCCGCGTGCCGGCGGACAGTTGCGGCGTGCCGACGCTCTCGGTCGCGACCCCGACCAGCCCCTGGTAGATGTCGTTGAGCGTCACCTGCATCTGGTCGACCAACCGCGACCCGGAGGCACCGTCGACAGCCAGATGATAGGGCCGGAAATGATCCTCGATGGTGCGGCTGGCGGTGGCGCTGCCGGTGAACACCACCGTCGGCTTCGCCGGCTCCTTCGGGGCGTCCTTGGCGGCGTCCTTCTGGTCGGCGGGCGGCTTGCGCTCCCGCGTCAGCTGGGTCTGGGTGCGGATGTCCTCGAAGATCTGCTTGAGCGGCGAGGCCGCCGACGATATCGCCGCCAGCACGGCGTAGCGCGGCCGATCGACCGTCAACGGCTTGATCCGCACCTTGGCCAGCGCCGCGTCCCAGGTCTGGACGAAGTCCTTGGCGTACATCGCCAGGATGTCGTCGGCGAGCGTCTCGAACTGGCTCGCCACGACCGACTGCTGCCCCGCCTCGCCCAGTACCCAGCGATCCTTCTCGATCTGGGCCGCGATGTCGGCGAGCCGGTCGATCAGCGCCTTGTAGAATCCGTCGTAGGTGTAGAAGGCCGGGACGCGGATGCCGTCCGCACCGACACCGCCTTCGGCGTCGAACACCGTGGAGACGTCGGCTCCGACGCGCCCGAGGATCCAGTCCTTCACAGCCGCCGATCGTGCCCGCGTCTTGAGGATCTGATAGGCGCGGTCGGCGACGTTCATCTGCACCAGGCTCTTCTGCACCCGGCGCACCAGATCGCCGTCGAGCTGGACCAGATTGCCGGCCCCGGTGTCGAGGTCGATCATCGCACCGAGGTGGTCGGTGAGCGCCCGGCGCATGCCCTCGCGCTCCGGTCCCGGATAGAGGGTCTGCTGCCAGTCGCGGGTGAACCAGTCGATCACCAGCGGTTTGTCGAGCGGCCCGAGATGGCCGAGCATCAGATAGACCTTGAAGGTCTCGTAGAGTTCGCCCTTGTCGTCGCGCCCGGTCGCCTTGCTCTCGAGTGCCCGGACCACCTCTTCCAGCCTGAAGAGCAGGCGCGGCCGCAGGAACCGCTCGAGGGCGGTGCGGTAGGTGGTGGTCGCCGCCGAAGAGAGCCGGCCGCGCTGCGACAGGCCGAACCCCTCCTCCGTCGGTGTCGCCTCGTCGCGATGCTCGTAGCCGACCGGCATCTGCCGCAGCGAATCCAGGCGCGGCAACACCAGTTCGAAGCGGCGATCGCCGATCTCGCGCTGGGCGACGAGATCGCCGACCTGCCCGCGGTAGGTCTCGATCTCCTGCACCGTCGTGTCGATCAGCGAATCGTTCTTCAGGTAGCTCACGGTCCAGGCCGCCACCGCCGCGCCGCCGAGCAACGCGATGGCCACGTAGGTGGCGATGGTCACGATCAGGCGGCGGCGCACCGCCGCCCAGTCGGTGGAGACCCAGGCCGCCTCGCCGATGATCACCTTGCCGATGAGATCGGTCAGGAAGTAGCTGCGGCCCTTGCCGGAGAGGAAACCCTCGCCGAGCGACTCCGCCCCGAAACTCTTGGCCAGCGAGCCGACGATGCGATCGATCGGCGTCCCCTGTTGCGTACCGGAGGTGAAGTAGAAGCCGCGCAACGTGGCGTTGGAGCGGTAGCGCGTCGGCTCGAAGATCTGTTCGAGGAAGGCGCGGATCGGCTCCTTCAGCGTGGCGAACTGCGCCGGGAATCCGAAGGAGCGCAGGCGCGCCGCCGGATAGGGCTCGTCCTGCAGCCGGTCGGGCAGGTGATCGGTCAACCGCTCGGTGAGCGCGTCCATCTCCTCGGCCACCAGGCCGACCATGTTCTCGTTCTTGCGTTCGGCGTTGGGGAAGGTCACCCCCCACACCGAGCGACGCTGGTATTCGCCGAGCTGGCCGAAATACTCGATGAATCCGGCCACCAGATCCATCTTGGTGAAGAGCACGTAGACCGGATAATCGATCTTCAGATGCTGGTGCAGTTCGGCGAGACGGGCGCGGATCGCGGTTCCGTGCGCCTCGAGTTCCGCCGGTCCCAGCGTCAGCACGTCCTCGATCGAGATGGCGATGATGACGCCGTTGATCGGCTGGCGCGAGCGGGTCTTCTTCAGCAGATCGAGGAACGACAACCAGCTCTTCTGATCGGAGCGGGCGTTCGAATCCTGAGTGGTGTAGCGCCCGGCGGTGTCGATCAGCACCGCGTCCTCGGTGAACCACCAGTCGCAGTAGCGTGTGCCGCCGACGCCGGCGATCGCCGCCGGCGACTGGCCGCGCGCCAACGGGAACTTCAGGCCGGAGTTGACCAGCGCCGTCGTCTTGCCCGACCCCGGCGGGCCGATGATCACGTACCAGGGCAGGTCGTAGAGGAAGTCGCCCTTGCCGCCCGACGACGCCTTCAGCGTCGCCAGCGCGTCCTTCATCCGGTCCTGGAAGACCTCCTTGTCGTCCTGGACCTCGGCCTCGGCGGACGCCATGCCTTCGGCGAGTTGCTTCGACGACTTCCAGCGATCCCAAAGGTAGTAGGCGCCGTAGCCGAGCCCGCCGACCGACATCAGGACGATCATCCCGATGCGGAAGACATCGCTTTCGAAGGGATGATAGCCGAAGAGATCGAGCAGCGGCGCGGCGTACCAGACGACCGAGATCAGCGCCAACAGCCCGGCGAAGATCGCACCCACATTCAACCAGACGATCCGTCCCATGACCCGTTCCGTTCTGCGATCCCTGTCCCCGGTCGACGGGGGTGTCTGCGAGAGCCTCGCTCACCGCGGCGACGCGGCCGGAGCACGGCGAGCGAACCGGCGGCGCCGGCCGCGGGTCTCAGTCGGTGCGATCGATCCAGATCTCCACCCGCCGGTTGAGGGCGCGCCCCTCCGCCGTCGCGTTGTCGGCGATCGGTTCCTGTTCGCCGCGCCCGTCGACCCGCACCCGATCCGGCTGTGACAGCCCCGGTTGCAGGGTCAGGCCGACCTGCTTCGCCCGCTCCTTCGACAGTTCGAAATTGGAGCGGAAGCGGCTGGACGAGGAGAGCTTGACGGTGTCGGTGTGCCCTATCAACAGGATCGGCCCGACCTCCTTCTCCAACGTCTTGGCGATGCTCTCGGCGAGCGGTCCGAACTCGGGCCGCACCTCGGCCTTGCCCGATGCGAAGAGGAAATTGGCGCCGAGCCGCACGATGATGTGCGTCCCGACGGCGTCGGCGCTGGCGTCGCCGGTGGCGATCCGGTCGGCGAGGGCGAGGCGGATGCGTTGCAACTGGGTGAGCGGCGCATCCGGCTTGGGCGGCGGCGGCTCCGGCGGCTTGGGTGGAGGCGGCGCCGGAACGGTCCGATACAAAGCAAGCTTCGCCGGCGGATGCAGCGACGCCATGGCGTCGGTCGCCGCCTCCGCATCGCGGGCGAGCAGCGCCAGATAGACGAGATAGAGCGCCGCCACCCCGGCGACGACCACCGATCCCACCACCCAGGTCGGGATCCGCAATCGACCGGCCCGCGATCTCAGGTCGAGACCGCGCCAGCGCGGCGACAGATCCTCCGCCGTCGCCGGCCGAACGCTCTTCAGAACTTCGTAGGTGCGCCGTTGCAGGTCGTGGAGCGCCGCCTCGCCGTTGTCGACGGTGCGGTAGCGCCCCTGGAAGCCGAGCGCCAGACAGGCGTGCTGGAGTTCGAGCAGTTCGACGTTGTGGGTCGGATCGGCGATCGTCCGATCGAGGATCTCGAAGAAGCGGACACCGCCGACCCGTTCGCCGAAGAAGCGGCTGAGCATCGAGTACTGCGCCCACACGTGGCGGTCCTCGGCCGGGATGTTCTGCACGATGTCGTCGGCGGTGGCGCACAGGACGTATTTCGCCATCGTCACCTGGGCGTCGGCGATCCCCGCCTGACGGACCTCGAGCTCGAAGTTGGTGACCGAATCGGCGACGTGCTCCATCAACTCGGCGAAAGAGGCACGCATCAACGCGATGCGCAGCCGGCCGAGCAGCAGCAGCATCGGCCCCGCCGCCCGCATGATCGGGTTGCGATTGGGCACGATGAGTTCGCTGCGTTGAAGCAGCGTCGGGCCCGGCCCCGCCCCCATGGCGGCGCGGATGTCCGGTCGGTTCAGCCCCCATTCGTCCCGCGGTGTCGGCGATTGGGGAGCGGCCGGCGCGAAGGGTTGGCGCCCCATCGGGTCGCTCGCCGAAGATCCCGAGCCGGTCCGCCACTGCTGCGCCGAGCCCCCTTCGCCGCTCCACCGCGGCGTCTGCGGCGGCGGCGCGGCCGGTGTCGGAGGCGTCGGCTGCTGAGGCCGACGACCGCCCGGATTGGGGCGGAAGACGGTTCGTTCACCCTCGGAGGAATCGAACGGATCGTCGGCCATCACCGGTCCTCCATGATCGCCCAGAGTTCGAGCGTCAACCCGGGCCAGTCACTCGAGAAATGCATGCCGATCGACGTCGCGACCGAGAACTCGGGCCAGAGCGGAGACGTCTTGTCGAGGTAGAAATAGACGTGATCGGTGATCGCCCGGATCTGCGGCGGCGGCGTCGGCAGATGCACCAGCGGCACGCCCGGCAGATGGGTGTGCACGATCTCGTTCATCTTGGTGTTCGGCCCGATCTTGAAGAGATTGGGGAACTCCCGCTGGATGTCGCCGAGCGGCCGCGCGGCGGCGACCTCCAGAATGAAATTGGCGTTGCGGAACAGCGCCCGGTCGCGGATGACCGAGATGAAGGCGTTCGAGGCGCGCTCGACGATCTCCAGCCGGATCGCCCGCCGCCCCATGCGCGCCGACAGGTAGTCCTGGACGTCGCGCAACAGCGGCGCGAACACCGTCTCGAGCGCGTCGTGGTCGTAGGTGCCGTAGTCGCGCGCCCGCCGTTCGCGCGTCGCGAAGGTGGCCAGCTCGCCCGCCAATCGCAGCGTCTCGACATAGAGGCGCTCGGGATGGACGTAGGTCGAGCGGCGCAGGTGGCGGAAGATCGGAATCGTCCGGTTGAGGAGTTGCAGCAGCAGGTAGTCGGCGCTCTGCAGACCGCCGCCGGCGGTCGGATCGGCGGCGTAGCGGGCCAATTCCTCGAGCTTGGTCTCGATCCAGCCGATGATGCGGTCGATCCAGCCGTCGACCACCGGATGGGCCGAACAGACGAGCAGTGGCGGCACGAACTTGTCGTCGACCACCACGGTGCGGTCGCGCACTTCGAGGATGCGCGCGATCGGCATGTTGACGTAGCCCGGCTTCGGCGTCTTGCGCACCTCGAGCGCGAGGTCGAGATGGGCGACGTCGATCTCCTCCTCGCGCGGCAGGTCGGCGGTCGAATCGACGAAGATCTCGGGCTCGGTGTACCAGCGCGTGGCGCTGCGCGCGTCGCGGTTCGCCACCTCACGAGTGTTGACCGAGGCCAGAGGCAGCGTCAGCCACACGGTGAGTTTGGAAGCGTCCGCCGACACGTCGATCGGTTCGGGCAGCGGCCCGTCGGCCGGCAGGTCGAAGGGGGTTCCGTCCGGCATGACGCCGGCGGCGCGGCGCAGGCCGATCCGGCACTGTTGTGTCAGGTCGCGGTCGAGCTCGACCGCGAAGAAACCCCACGGATAGGGCGTCGCGACCTGGACCCGCTTCTCCACGTAGCGTTCGTGGTAGCGGTCGTTCTGTTGGAAGTGCTGTGGCTTGAGAAAGAGCCCTTCCGACCACAGGACCTTGCTGTACCAGGACATTAAGCCGCCCCATCCGCTCCGTCCGGCTCAGCCGGGCCGCAGCCGCCGCAGGAAATTTCCGAACCGTCACCGCCGACCCGAACGCGTACCGAGCCGATCGTAGCAATCGGAGAAATACAACATGAACCGACCGATCATACCATCTTCGTTGTGCGCCACCTTTGCGCGCCATTTCGTGACGAAGAGGTCCCAGAAGCGCGCCTTGCGGTTCCCCATGAGGGAACCCAGCGCGCTGTCCGGCCCCGCCTCCTTCTCGATCCGTTCCGGCTCGAGATCCTCGATCAGGATCTTCAGCGCCTGCTGAATCGCCGCGAAGGTCCGCAACTGGTGATTCGACAGGTCGCCGAAGCTCTCGATCAGCGTCGAGCGCCCGTCGAGATAGCTGCGCAGCGGCGGTCCGAGCAGCAGACGGATCGCCTCGTCCGGCGTCGGCGAGAACTTCAGCGGATTGTTGTCGGTCGGCCCGACCATCGTGTGCTGGGTCGAGCGCATGGCGCGCTTGGTCTCGGAACGGGCGGCGAGCAGCGCCATCATCTGCTCGACCACGATCCGCAGCATCGCGCCGACGTCCTGCATGAGGTCCGCGGGATCACGCTGCGCCAGCACTTCGGGCGGAATGCCCGCTCCCTTGGCGAGCTCGGCGAGGAGATCGACGACACCGGCGTTCGCGGCCGCCATCGGCGTCGCCTGCCGAGGCGACGGGCGCGGTGGCGGGGCGACCGGTTCGGGGCGCACTTCGCCGACCGGCGCGGCTCGAGGCGGATCCACGTGATCGGGCGGCGGCGGGCGGCGCGCGGCCGGAACCTCCGCCACCGGTGGCGTCGGAAGTTCGCCGAAATTCGCGGGCGGCTGCGGCCGGCGCGGCTCCGGGCGCGGCGGTGCGTCGTCGCGCGGCCATTCGGGTTTCGGCGGCGGTGGCGCGGCGGCGGTCGGCACGTCGAACACCTGATCGAGAAAGTCCGGCTTCCTCGGCGTCTCGGGCCGGATGACGAATTCCTGCCTGTTGCCCGGCGGTACCGAACTCGGCACCGCCCAGAGATCCTCGTCGGCGGCGACCGGCCGTGGCGTGACCTCCGGCCGCGGCGGGCGCGACGGCGCCTCGCCGGCCTGGTCGTCCTCCACCACGATGATGTAGTTGCCGATCAACAGTCGATCGCCGTTTCGCAACCGGTGCGGCCCGTTCAGCCGGCGGTCACTGCCGTTGACGAAGGTGCCGTTGGTCGAGACGTCGTGGAGAACGTATCCGCCGTCCGCCCAGCGGACCTCGCAGTGACGGCTGGAGATGAAGCGCGTCGAATCCGGAAGTGTCCAATCGAGATACGGATCACGGCCGATGTCGATCCCACGACGGCCCGAGATGCGAAACTCCGTCGGACCGCCGTCCGGAAGCGTCGTCTCGTTCTCGATACGCAGTACCAGCGCCATGAGCGGTATTCCCGATCGATCCACCGAACCGCAGATACGGTCGGAAAGCACAGGGGCGGCGTTCACCGCGCGGAGGTGTCCGCAACTCTAGCACGGCGGTCGAGCGAAGGAACAGAAGCGAAGGCGGGTCGCTCACATTCCCGCCCCGCCGGAGCGCCCGCGTCCTGCGGCCCGTTCATGCCGGCGCCCCCCCCTCGGCGCGAGCCCGCAGGTAGGCGCCGGCCTCTGCCCCGACGTCGTCGTCGCCACCCGCCACCTCGAGCGCCAGGCGAACACAGAGACGGACGAAGGCGGCACGGTCCCCTTCGCGGTCGAGGGTGTCCCGCGTGATCGTCAACGCGTTGCGCAGCGCCTTGCCGCACAGATCCGGCGGCGCCGCGACCGGATGAGCCATGGTCGGGTCCATCGGCCCGCCCGACCACACCACCGCCCACAGGAGCCAGGTCACGGCGCGGCTCGGATCGCCGCCGGAGCACAGGTCGAACGCCGCCCGCCGCCGCCGGTCGTCGGCGGTACGGACCCAGGCGGCGGCCGTCTCCCAAGAGGTGCGTTCGTCGCGCGCCGGCCCCCCGTCGCGCTCGAACAGGCATCGACACGCCCACCACACCGCCTCGCGACGCGGCAGCAGGAAGGCGCAGAAATCGAAGGCTTCGTCCGCCCGCCCCTCGCGCAGTGCCCGCTCGAGGTACGCGATCGGTTCGTCCTCGCTCGGCTTCACCCGGAGGACCGTATCAAGGTCCGAGTAGGCGTCGAAGACGTCGGCGATGGTGGGAAAGCGGATGCGCCGCATGCGGGTCGAACCTCCGGAACGTCTCGGCCGCGGATCAGTTGATCTTGATGACCGCACCTTGGATGGTCATCGGCCCATCCGCCTTGGTTTCGACGATACCGCCGTGCGTCGATTGCTGTCCGCTGGCGTCGATCTTGATGTTGGTCGACTTGATGGTGATCGAGGTCGGATCCATCACGATGGTGCTTCCACCGCACTTGATCGTGATTTTCTTGCCGGCCGTGATGGTGATTTCGTTCTCGACGTCGATCTTCTGATCGTGTCCGACCTTGATCTTGTGGTCGCCGACCTTGACGATGTGTTCGTCGTCACCGTTGACGAGTTCCGTGAGCCGCGAGCTCTTGCCCTGCGGCGTGTCGAAATTGGTGCCGACCTTGCGCGTCTCCTTGTTCTGGACCAGCGAGTCGAGGTCCTTCTCGGCGCGCAGCCACACCTGCTCGGAGCTCTTCTTGTCCTCGAAGCGGAATTCGTTGAAGCCGCCGCCGCCCTTGCTGGAATCGGTCTTCCACCCCGCCTTGGTCTTCTCCGCCGGCAGCGCCCAGGGCACCCTGTTGTCGCCGTTGTAGACGGTCCCGACCACCAGCGGGCGATCCGGATCGCCCTCGAGGAATTCGACCACCACCTCCTGACCGTGGCGCGGATGGAAGGCCGAACCCCACTGCTTGCCCGACCACATCTCGGCGACGCGGATCCAGCACGACTGCTTCTTCTTGCGGTCCCAATGGAACTGCACCTTGATGCGGCCGTGTTCGTCGACGGTGATCTCTTCCCCGTCCTCGCCCACCACCTTGGCGGTCTGGATGCCGTGGATGAGCGGCTTCGACGTCAGGATCGGCGCGCGGAACGGCCGCGAACTCGGCTGGAAGACGTAACTGCCGACGTAGCGGGTGTCGGGGTCGGACCCGGTGTTGGAGCGGTAGCCGCCCGCCGACACCGAATGGCTGGCCCGCACCACCAGATACTCGATGTTCTCGCTCTTGCGGGTGTGCCCCTTGAGGGACATCTTGCCGCCCGGATAGACCGACGGCGCTTCGCCGTGGCCGAGGCGACGCTGATCCTCGCCCTGTCGGGCCTGCAGCCGGACTTTGGCGAAGGTGTCGCCGGCCGACCGCTCGATGTAACGCCCCGGGTAGTCGTAGATCTCGAGGCTGGAATGGGCGTAGCCGCCCGGCGACTGCGAGTTGGCGAGCAACGAGGCGCCCGGTTTCTTGAAGTCGTAGTCGTTGAGGGCGGAAGCGCCGTTGCGGAAGCGGCGCTCCATCGTCCAAGTGTGGATGTGCTCCGTGTCGCGACGGTAGGCGCCGATCAGCGGAATGAAATCCCGCGATGCACCTCCTTCGATCGGTTGATGCCCGCCCGGCCCATCGGTCAGGATCATCACGTGCTTGTCCTGACTGTGTTTGAAGAAATAGTAGATTCCGTGCTCCTCCATCAGCCGCGAGACGAAAGTCATGTGCGTCTCGCGATACTGGACGCAATACTCCATCTTCGGATAGGAGCCGGAGAGCTTGAGCTCGTAGTCGGTGAAGCCGGCCTCGTCGAAGACTTCCTTGATGATGTCCGAGACGGTCTTCTCTTGGAAGAAGCGGCAGTCGATGGTGTGGTCGAGCAGCCAGAACCAGGGACGCAGCACCAGCGAATAAGTGTGGAGGCCGTCCTCGATGCCGGTGAAGCGGCCTTCCGCCGCGACGCCGTTGAACCAGCGCACCAGTCCGCCGTAGCTCAGCACCTTCACGGCACAGTTGCGACCGATCAGCGCGTCGAAGTCGAGGTTCTCGTCCTCGCCGGCCGCTTCCACCGAGATCTCGAAGATCTCGCTCAGGCCTTCGGTCACGTGCACGTTCGACAGGACGAGCACGTCCGGACCGAGCGGCGTGAAGAGCTGGGCGACCCGGTTCTGTTGGAGAATTCCACCCGCCATGTCGACCTTCCTCATCGAAGACGAAACGGACGCGACGTTTCGAAATCACGGGAGTCCCGAGAAATATCTCGATCTGAAATGAAACCCCTGCGCCGGTCGACGCCGCACGCGTCGCCGTCCGGCGCAGGGCGAGAAGCCACGCCCCGATCGTCCGGCGATCCCACCGCCCGACCGACGACACCGACCGCGCCGCTCCGACGCGGCTCCCGGCGGAGGAAGATTGTCACCGCCGGAATCCTTTGGCAATCGCGTACTTCCGCCGCCCTGTCGGGGCTCACTGATCCTTGAGGGCGGTGTAGCGGACCGGCGCGTAGCCGCGGGCGAGCAGCACCGACAACGGATAGACGTTGCGACAGACGCGCCCGTTGCATCCGCCGGTGGACGCCTCCAGCACCTCCACCTTGCGATCCGGCGTGAACTTGACGAACAGCATCACGTGGCTGCCCGGCTTGTTGAGCGCATCGCCGGGCTTGAGGTCCCAGGGATTGGAGAGCCGCTGGGTGATGCTCGGGATGTCCGCCGTGGTGTGGTGGCGCGACAGGCCCCAGCACTGGCTGACGAAGGCCGAACAGTCGACGCCGACCACGTCACGCCGCGGATTCTCGCGCGTGCACCAGTTGCCGGCGAGCACGCCGCGGTCCACCTGGCGCTTGAAGTTGATGAAGGAGCCGAAGCAGCCCCAGCAATAGGGGATGCCGCGCACCTCCTGCCCGACCTTGCGGTCGAGATAGCCCGGCCGTCGCGTCCGCCCCTCGAAGCCGACGCAGGCGCGGTCGGGGTCGGGTCCGTAGTTCTTGGCCGTCACCATCCATTTGAGCCCTTCGAAGGCGAGCCCGGTCTGGATGGCGCCGAGCCGGGTCCCCGGGCGGATGGCGGTGATGAACTTCTGGTCGGCCTCCACGAGTCCCGGCGACGGCTCGGGTGCGCGCGTCGGCGCCACGTCGACGATGCCCTTCTTGCCCGGTGTCCGGCGCGTCACCTCGATGATCGAGACGCCGCTGGCGTCGGACTTCAGGTAGAGCACCTGCCCCTTGGGCGTGACGGTGACGAAGCGGCGCGACGGGAACTGGTCGGGGGCGATCGGCAGGTCGTAGATGCGGACGAGCCGCCCGGCGCGATCGAAGGCGACGACGAAGGCGCCCGAGGCCTCCTTCGGCTTGGCGGCGATGCTCTCGGTGAACACGTAGGTGTCGCCGCGACCGATCACGTCGAGGATCTCGATGGCGCCGAGCTTGCCGACGACCTGCAGGCGCATGCGGCGCAGATCGAGCGGATTGGACTCCGGCCGCAACTCGATGATCGCGCTCCGCCCGTCCTTCTGGGTGACGATCTCGATGTCGACCGCACCGAGAGCCTGGGAGGCGACGTGTTGACGGATCGGCGCCCCGAGTTCGTCGGAGGTCGCGGCGCGCCCCGCCGCCTCCACCGCCTCCACCTCGCTCGACGGCATCTGCGAGCCCATCTGGGCGAATGCGGAGCGCGTGTCGTCGTCGACGTCGCCGACGGCGCGGGCCTCGAGCGTCCCCTCGCCACCCGCCGACGCGCGTCCTTCCAGCGCATGGACGCCGCCGTCCCAGACGTAGAGCCGGTTTTTCACCGCCACCACGTCCTGCGGGACCAATCCCTCGGGGAGCTTCATCGTCTCGATCGGCGCGTCCGAGCCGGTCCCCTTCATCGTCAGGATGCGGCCGTTCAACTGGTCGAGCAGGAAGACGCGCCCGTCCGGGGCGGCGAAGATCGCCGATGGCCCCACACCTTCCTCGTCGGCACCCGGCGGGCGAACACCGATCGAATCGGCTCCGTGGCCGACGCCGAGTCGACGCAGCACGGTCTCCGATTGGGCGAAGGCGGCCGGTCCGGCCGTCACACCCGCCAGCGTCGTGACCAGCACTGCGATCGAGGGCACGAGCCGGCCGAAACGCCCGAGGCCGGATCGTGAGTGGAGCCGATTCCGGCTATCCAGGCTGATCATGAGGCCGATGTCCTCCTCACTTCGAGCCCTTGGGCAATTCGATGAAATGTACGGTCACGGAAGCCGGCGGTGAAAATTCCGTCGCGGTGAAGGAGACCTCGGTCGCGCTCGCCGTCGTCGGTGTCAGGCCGCAGGAAACGACGAGAGTCGTCGGCGAGGGCCGCGCCACCTTCAGGGTGAAGCGGCCGATCGCCGGCGCCGTCGGGCCGGCCTCGAAATTCAGATCGAGCGTCCGGTCGAGGAGCGCCACCGAGGTCGACGGCCCCGGCGCCCTGACCGCCGCCAGCGCCTTGCCCAGCGCCGCTTTCGCGGCGGCATCGCGGCAGTCGCCGTCGAGCAATCGGTTCGCGGTCGCCTCGGTGAGGAGCGCCGTGCCCGTCACCGGCGCGTAGGAGATGGTCGTCGCCACCGCCTTTCCGGCGGCGAAGGTCTGCGGCCACCACAGCACGGTGGAAGCCGTCCACCCCCACATCGGCGGGCCGCCCTCGAACCATTGCGCCATGCCGCGCATCGCGTAGAAACGGCGTTTGTCGGGGGCGAGCGCGGCGAGCTTGGCCTCGATGTCGGGCGCGATCCAAGGATCGACGGGCAGGCCGTCGGCGATCAGCCGCTCGGTGACGTCGAGGCCGGCCGCCGTAGCGCGCTGCGCGATCTCCGGCTTGACCGGCTTGCCGTCCGCCTCGATGCCGACGCCGATGAAGTCGGGCCCCACCGGCTTGCGCTTCGCCACCTCGTCGAGCCCGGTCAGCGCCGGCGACAGATCGGGGAGCGGCTGCACCAGAACGGCGGCGACGTCGCGGTCGGTGCCGGCGACGATCTCCCATCTTGCACGCACCGCGGTCGTCGAGGCTTCGATCGTCACCGCGCGGATGGTCAGATCGAGCGCCGCGGGAACGCGAAACGGGCCGAGCGGCAGTGGACTGCGCGTCTCGTCGTCCGCGTACGCCGCCCCGCCGAGTGCCAGCAGCATCACGGTCAGACCGAGGATCCTTGTCGAACCGATCACGACGAACCTCCCACCCGGCTTCCCGGACTCTTCGCCCGGGCTGCTTCCGGATGCCTTCTCCGCCGGCTCCGGCGCCGATCCGCGCCTCGCCCGGAACGTGTGGATGCTACGATGGAACCCGCCGCCGTTCCAGTTCCGAAAGCGACTCGCCCCCCTCGCTCATGCCGACCGGCGCAGCGCGTAGAGGTGACCCGCCACCGGCTTTCCACCCTCCATCCGCAACTCGGTCCGCTCGTGTACGACGATGTCGAGCCCGGCCGCTGCCGCCACCGCCTCGACATGGGCGGCGGAATGGGCGTAGCGGCCGTTCCCCGGGTGGAGCCGGTGCGGACGCGGATCGTCGTCCAGCGCCTCCAGGCTGAAGAGCAGATGGCCGCCCGGCCGCAGCGCCTTCGCCGCCGTGGCCACCACCGCGTCGAGCGGCCCGAAATAGCACAGCGTGTCGGCCGAGACGACGACGTCCCACGCTTCCGTCTCGGACGAGATCATCGCTGTGAGCTCCGCCTTGATCAGGTCGTCGTAGACGCCACGCTTCTCGGCGCGCACCAGCATGCCGCCGGAGAGATCGACGCCGACGAGACGGCGCGCCCGCGTCCGGACCAGCGGCCCGACCAGCCCGGTGCCGCATCCGGCGTCGAGGATGTCGAGGTCGGCGGCCGCCACCGGCACGATGCGCGCGAGCAGATCGGCGATCGCCTGCGGCGCCCGGTAGCCGAGGCGCCCGAGCGAGGCGTCGAAGGTCGAGGCGAAGCGATCGAAGACCTCCTCGACATAGGCGTCGCCGGCCCGTTCGGGAACCGCCTCGCCCGTCACCGCCGCCAGATGGTGGTGGGCGCGCGGATCGTCGGGATGCGCCGCGACCCATTCGCGGGCGACCTCGATCGCCTTGTCGCGCTGGCCGGTCTCGACGAGGGCGTAGATGAGGAGCTTGCGGGCGAGGCGATCGCCCTTGTCGACGGCGATCGCCTTCCAGAACCACTGCGCCGCCTCGAGACGCCGACCCTGCCGCTCGAGCGCGTCGCCGAGATTGGTGTAGGCGTCGCCGAAGCCCGGTTCGAGCTCGATGGCCCGGCGGAAACGCGCTTCGGCCGAGGCCGCCTCGTTCCGCGCCATCTCGATGGTGCCGAGATTGTTGAGCGCCTCGACGAAATCCGGCTGGACCTCGAGCGCCCGGCGGTAGAGCTGCTCGGCCTCGTCGACGTCGCCCTCCTCGCGCAGCAGGAGGCCGATGTTGGAGAGCGCCGAGGGGAAGTCCGGCGCCAGTTCGAGGCAGTGCCGCCAAGCGTCCACCGCCGCCTGCCGCTCGCCGGTGCGGTAGAGCAGGTTGCCGTAGTTGTTCCAAGCGTGCGGATTGCCCGGCGCCACCTCGAGCGAACGCCGCACCCGCGCCACCGCCACTTCGTCGTCGCCGGTCTGGGCGGCGAGCAGGCCGGCGAAATGCAGCCCGTCGGGATGATCGGGGAAGGCGGCGAGCACCTGATCGAGGATGTTCCCGGCGACCTCGTACCGTCGGCTCCGCATCGCCTGCACCGCCAGGGCGACGGCTTCCTCGGGGGTGGAGTCGACGCGGTTGGATGCGTCGTCGGTCATCGGGTCTTCTCCTCGATCGACTCGGTTCCGGTTCGTCCACTTCCGCGTCCCCCCCGACCGGGCCGAGCCTCGGCCGCGGGGGGCGTCTCAGACGAGGCGGTCGACGGCGCGGCGAGCGAAGCCGGCGATCATGTTGAACATCATGCGGAGTATCCAGCCGAGGAAGGCGCGCGTCAGGTCGACCGCCGTCTCGGCCACCAGTCCGGCCACCCGCATCACCACGCGGACGAAATCGCCGACCGCCTCGGCGATCGCCTGAACGGCCTGCACGCCGGCGTGGAGGATGGCCGAGATGCGGTCGACCGCGGTGGCGGCGCCGAGCACTTCGATGCCCAGGATGCGCCCCGTGGCGTTCAGGATGCGCCGCAGCGCGGCGACGGCGAGCCAAAGCGAACCGGCCGAGAGCGTATGGATGCCGTTGCCGCCGGACGCCGACGCTCGCAGCCAGGCCTCCGCCGCCTCGAGCGAAGTGAAGTCGGCACGCACGATCGGTTGTGCCGACCAGCCGACGTTGCCGAGCGAGGCGATGTAGGCGGTCATGTCGTGCGCATCGACCGTGATGCGCTCACCCGGCCCCCGCAGCAGGATCCCGACGCCGTCGACCGGTGCGTGCAGGAAGGGGAAGACCGGCAACATCGGGACCGGATCGTTGACGTGCGAGACGCGGAACAGACCGTCGGAGCCCAGAGCATCGCTCAGGTGGCGGGCGAAGGCGGAAAGGCCGACGCGCGGAGCGCCGAAGGTGTAGAGCTTGACCGGAAGACCGCGCAGGATCAGGTCGTCGGCGGCGAGGCTGGCGATGGCTCCTCCGAGGCTGTGCCCGACGATGTGGACGCACGTCGGGCGCGTCGCCATGACCCGTTCGCGCATCGAGACGGCGAGCGAGGAATAGACGCCCATGAAGCCCTGATGCACCGGGTGGCCACCGGCGGACGGGGTCAGCGGCATGTTGATGTTGGAGAGCCAGTCCTGCGTGCTCGAGAACTCCGTGCCGCGGAAGGCGACGAGACATTCGCCGGAATGTGCCCCGACGCCCGAGGCGACGTAGCCGAAACCGGTGTTCGCGCTGCTCCAGGCGTTGCCCGAAGTGCCGACCAAACGGGTTCCGCCGGCGGCGTCGAACAGGCCCGTGGTGCCGAGGCCGGGCTGACGCCGACCGATCTGCAACGCGCGGGCGAGGTCGTTGTTGCGCACGTCGTAGACGCCCTGCGCGAGGGCGGCGGCTTCCGCCGGAGTCAACAGGGTCGGCATGAAAAGACCTCCGAATTACTGAAAGATATTCGTCGATGACGACACTTCGGCGTGCGCGGCGCACGTCGGAGCGATGAAGGGGTTCAGGGTTCGAGACGGCAGATGCCGTACCAGTCGCCCTCGTAACGCGGTACGGCGGCGAGATCGCAGACCAGACGCAATGCGCGCCCCCCGGTCTCGCCGTTCTCCAGATAGTCGTGCTTGATGAGAGCCCAGCCCTCGAACTCGCGCCCATCGTGGCGGATGACGAGCGATTGTTCGATCACCGGCTCGTGCGGCAGGAAACCGGCGAGCAGCGACGTCTCGACCACCGCCGGCAGATGGACACGGCCGGCGGCGTCCGAAACGACCTTGGGCGAGGTGCGCGGCGGCTTGGTCGACCACGAGACGGTCTGGACCACCTCGGCTCCGGCGACGGGCCGACCGCCGTTCACCACCACGGCGGTGACTTCCGAGAACAGGACGAGTTTCTTTCCCAGTGCCATGGCTGATCGTGTACCCCCCGTGATCGCTGCGCAGGCCAGAACGACCATCGCCGTCCCGGCGTATGACCGAAGGCGTCGGGCTTTCGTTCCCACCCGCCCGGTCGCCTCACTCCCACGCATAGGTGAACTCTCCCTCGCCGATGCCGACGCTGGCGCGGGTGATCTCCTGTTTGTCGAGGCTGCGCTTGAGGAATTCGCGGCTCAGCGACGGCAGGATGGTGTTGGTGATGATGTTGTCGATCATGCGCCCGCCCGAATCCGGGTCGTTGCACTTCGACACGATGTGGTCGACCACCTCTTGGCCGTAGACGAACTCGGCGCCGTGGTTCTCGCGCACCCGCTTGCCGATGCGGTCGAGTTGCAGGCGGACGATGCCGCCGAGCACGTCCGGGGCGAGCGGGTAGTAGGGGATCGGCACCAGCCGGCCGATCAGCGCCGGCGGGAACACCTTGAGGAGTTCCGGCCTGAGCGCCACCGCCAGCGCCTCGGCGTCGGGCTTGTGGGCCGGATCACGGGCGAGGTCCATGATCAGGTCGGTGCCGACGTTAGAGGTCAGAATGATCAGCGTGTTCTTGAAGTCGATCTTGCGGCCGTTTCCGTCCTCCATCATGCCCTTGTCGAAGACTTGGAAGAACAGCTCGTGGACGTCGCCGTGGGCCTTCTCGACCTCGTCGAGCAGGACCACAGAATAGGGCTTGCGCCGGACCGCCTCGGTCAGGCGGCCGCCTTCGCCGTAGCCGACGTAGCCGGGAGGGGCGCCCTTCAGCGACGAGACGGTGTGCGCCTCCTGGTACTCCGACATGTTGATGGTGACGATGTGATCCTCGCCGCCGTAGAGCGCCTCGGCCAGCGCCAGCGCCGTCTCGGTCTTGCCGACGCCGGAGGGACCGCACAGCATGAAGACGCCGATCGGCTTGTTCGGGTTGTCGAGCTTGGCGCGGTTGGTCTCGATGCGCTTGGCGATCACCGCCAGACCGTGGCTCTGGCCGATGACGCGCTTGTTGAGGATCTCCGGCAGGCGCAGGACGTTCTCGATCTCGTCCTTGACCATGCGGCCGACCGGAATGCCGGTCCAATCCGAGACCACCGCGGCGATCGCCTGATCGTCGACGTGGGCGTAGATCTTGCGCCGCTCCGCCTCGATCGCCTCGAGCGCGGCGATCTTCTCCTTGAGTTCGCCGCGCAGGCCGGCTTCGTCGGCTTCCGGCTCGTGGAGCTTGCCCCTGATGGCCTCGATCTCGGCGACCAGCACCTTCTCGCTCTCCCATTCGGCCTCGAGCGTGGCGAGCTTCTCGTGCCTGGCGACGAGTTCGGTGTCGATCTCGGCGATGCGGGGCGAGCGGTCGATGCCGAGATCGGCGTCGGCGGCCAGCGCCGCCTTCTCCTTCTCCAGAGTCTCGATGGAGACCCGGGTGTCGGCGATCGTCGCCGGCGTCGCCGCCTGCGAGATGGCGACGCGGGCGCAGGCGGTGTCGAGCAGGCTCACCGCCTTGTCGGGCAGTTGGCGCGCCGGGATGTAGCGATGCGAGAGCTGGACGGCGGCGACCACCGCCGCATCGGCGATCTTGACTTTGTGGTGCTTCTCCATCGGCCCGGCGATGCCGCGCAGCATGGCGATGCCGGTGGCCACGTCCGGTTCGTCGACCATGATCGGCTGGAAGCGCCGGGTCAGCGCCGGGTCCTTCTCGATGTACTGGCGATACTCCGACCAGGTGGTGGCGGCGACGGTGCGCAACGTGCCGCGCGCCAGCGCCGGCTTCAGCAGATTGGCGGCGTCCCCGGTGCCGGCCTGACCGCCGGCGCCGATCAACGTGTGGGCCTCGTCGATGAACAGCACGATCGGGATCGGCGATGACTGGACCTCGTCGATGACGGTACGCAGGCGCTGTTCGAACTCGCCCTTCATCGAGGCGCCGGCCTGCATCAGGCCGATGTCGAGGGCGAGCAGCTTCACGCCCTTGAGCGGCGGCGGCACGTCGCCGGAGACGATGCGCTGGGCGAGCCCCTCGACCACCGCCGTCTTGCCGACGCCGGCCTCGCCGGTGAGGATCGGGTTGTTCTGGCGACGGCGGAGCAGCACGTCGATGCACAGACGGATCTCCTCGTCGCGCCCCAGCACCGGATCCATGCCGCCGGCAGCCGCCTTGGCGGTGAGGTCCTGGGAATAGCGATCGAGCGCCGTCTGGCCCTTGGCGCCGCCTGCCGCTTCCGCCCCGGCGCTTCCCGCCGCGCGCAGGCCGGAGCCGTCCATCGGATGCAGCGTCTCCTCGCGCGAGCGCGCCCAGATGGAGCGGTGCTCGTTGGTCAGAAGATCGGCGTTGATCTTGCCGAATTCGTTCGACAGCGACGTCAGGGCGCGCCGCAGGTCGTTCGACTTCAAGGCGCTGACCAGGAGGTGGCCGGAGCGGATCTGCGTCTCGCCGAAATAGAGGGTGGCGTAGTGCCAACCGCGGTCGAGGAGATCGACGATGGTGTTCGACACACCCGGCATCTCGGTCTGATTGCGCCGGAAGGCCTCGATCGTCCGTCCGACGTCGGTGGAGATGCGGGCGCGATCGACCTTGTAGTGATCGAGGGTCAGCGCCAGATCGGTCTGGTCGTCCTGGAGCAGGTGGTACATCCAGTGCGCCAGTTCGACGTTGGCGTTGCCCGCGCCGCGCGCCAGCCGCAACGCCTTGAAGAAGGCCTCGTAACCGACGCTGTTCAACTTGCCGGTCACGGCTTCCAGGCTGATGTCGGACATCTCGGTTCCTCCTTGGGCGCCCGCACGGGTGTCATTGCGCGTGTCGACGCCGATCCCTGATTTCCCTGCCGCTCGCCAGATCGAAGCGGGCGTCGGCCCGCCGTTCGCCCGGCGCCACGTCGCGACGCGGCGAAAGCCACGTCGTCCACCCCAGTCGACCGCTGGCACCGAGCCGGATCGGCGTCGCCTCCGCGGCCGGAATCGACGGCACCAGATCCCATTCGATCATCGCGCCGAGATAGAAATGGACGAGATCGGCGATGCGATCGGCATAGTCGCCGACCGGCAGCACGCGCTCGTACTCGGCGAGCGACCGCGCCTTGACGTGGACGCGGATCTTGTCGGTGACGGAGTAGAAGGTCGAACCGAGCATCACGTCGTCGCCCAGCATCGCGTTGGCCAGGCCGATTCGGGTCCGGTCCGCCTCCGCGACCGGCAGGCGCGACCCGACGAACTCCTCCACCTCGGCCTCGAGCCCGAGCACCCCGAGGAAGAGCGCCTCGAGCCGCACCGCCGATTTCGCCGCCGGTGCGGCGAGCCCGGCATGGGCGAGCTTCAGATCGTCGGGAACCGAATCGAGGTCGCGGAACGGCGGCGAGCCGAGACCGATCGCCGAACCGATGTAGGCATGGAAGCGATCGGCGTCGGGCCGCTCGTTCTGGGCGATCGGCCGTGCGTCGGCCCAGGCGCGGTAGAACAGTTGCAGGAAGCGATTGTTGAAGAGGTCGCAGAAGCGCGCGAACGCCTGATCGCGCATCAAGAGCCAGGAATGGGCCTCGTCGGTGACCGCCAGCGGCAGCGCGCCCTGGGGGCCGAGCAGCCCGAGGAAGCGGACCAGCACGCGATGTCGCCCGGCCGCGTCGCGTTCGTGGGATTCGACGTTGGAGGCGGGGAAGACGAAGAAGGGATTCTGGCCGAGGCGGGTATATTCCTCGCGGATCGCCGCCGCATCGCCGATGCGCGGCGCCTCGGGATGCGACCGCTCGATCAACCGCATCAGGTTGAACCAGTCGGTGCCCGCCGGATCGGCGGAGATCATCTCCTCGATCGTCACAGCGGCCTCCTGGTTCCCAGCCGCACCGGCCAGCGCATGATCTCGCCTCGGTCGATCGAACGGATCACCGTCTGGGTGAAGTTGTTCACCGAGACGTATTCGGCGAAGAAGCGATCGAGCACCGCTCCGAGCAGGAAGGCGCCGGAACCCTCGAAGCTCTTCTCGTCGACCGTCACCGTGACCTCGAGCCCGCGTGCCGCCCCGGTGCCCCCGTCGCGGCGGATGCGCCGGACGATCGGTCGGCTCTCCACCGAGCGGATGCCGTCGATGCGGCGCTCGACCGAGGCCTCCTTCATATCGGCGAAGAGACCGAGAATCTCGCGCAGCGCCTGGGCGTTGCGTCCGGCCGCGTGTCCGACGAGGCCGAGCTGGTTGAAACTCAGCATGTTGATGAGCCGCCAGGTGACCGACCCGGCCGACGCCGTCTCCCCGCGCGACCGCAGATGTCCACCGATCGGAGTGCGCGGCGGCGTCGGACCGGCGATGCACGCCAACGGCTGGTCGGAATCGTCGAGGAAGTGGAAGTCGGCCCCCCCGGTCCCCACCGGCAGCGTCTCGGTCAAGTGGCGGTTGGAGCAGAGCGCGCGGATGCTCAGTTCCGTCACGCCGGCCGCATCGCCGAGTGTCGCCGGCTCCAGGAACGACAGGAACATCTCGGTGCCGATGTAGTCGGAGGCACTGCCGAGGCGGCGCTCCTGCCCGGTGCGGCGTCGCGACAGCCGACGCACCGTGTAGCGCAGCCGCGAATTCGCCTGCTTCGGATCACGCGGTGCCGAATAGAGCGGCAGGACCGGCACCTTCTCGCTGGAATCGCCGTAGTGGGCGAAGACGTCGAGCAACCGGTGGGGTTCGAAGTCGATCGGCCGCGAGCGATCCGGGACGACGTGATACTCCGCCTGCGAGCGCTTGATCTGCAGCCGATCGGTGGTCATCTCGAAGAGATTGACCGCCGGCGCCGCATTGAGCGCGAAGGAGGAGGCGTTCACCGCCGCCGAGAGGCGCGGAACCGCCTCGTCGAACACCAACCAGACCTCGAAGGACTTCGCCGTGACGCTCTTCATCGCCCGCGACAGACCGGTGAGCCGGAAGCCGAGGAACTTGCGCGCGAAGATGAAATAGTCGCGCAGCAGGGCGAAGCCGTGGAAGAAGCGGGAGTCGTCGGGGATGAGCGACTCGCCCGCTCCGAGCCCGATCTGATCGACCGAGCCGATCGGCAACTCGATGGTGCGCGGGTCCTCGTTGGCGTCGAGCCAGCGCAGGACGACGCGGGTGCGATGGCCGATGATCTGTTCGTAGAGAGCGACGGCCTCACCCTCCGGCCCGCACAGATGCACGTCGAGCGTGTCGATCGGCACCCGCGCGGCATGGGTCTCCGGCCGCCGCATCGCCTCCTTGTGGGTGATCTCCGCATCGGCCCGCGCCGAAGCCCGGGTGGTGACGGCGATCCTCAGGCCCGCCCGGTCGCGCCCGTCGATCTTCAACCCCGCCGCATGGAGTTGCGCCGGAGCCGGATGGTATTCGGCCGCGGTGATCTCGAACGGCCACATCCAGAGGTCGGCGGTCAGCGAATAGCGGCAGGCGATGCGGCGATCGCGTTCGAGGTAGACGGCGTCGAGGCAGGTGCCGCGCGAGAAGCGTTTCCCCTCGAGGAGCGCCGGATCGCCGAACTTCGGCTCGGCCCGCACCAGGATCGCCGAAGGGGTCGGCGCCAGAAAATCCGGCAGCAACTGCTCGAGCAGATTCGAGGTGAATTCCGGGAACTCGTGCTTCAGCTTGAGCTGGACCCGCGCCGCCAAGAAGGCGGTCCCCTCGAGCAGGCCGGTGATCATCGGGTCGGAGCGGTCCTCGAGCAATCCCCCGAGACGGTCGGCGATGCCCGGATACTCCTCGGCGAATTCCTTCGCCTGCTCCCGCAGGAGCTTCAGTTCCCTGTTGTAGAAATCCAGGAACTCGTAATCCATGTCATGTCACAGTCTGTTCAAGGCGAGTTTCCCGGTGTTGAGTTCGAGGTCCGCCACGAATTCGACCGGGATGTTCTCGGGTGACATGACGAGTTCGCCGGAAACGAGGAAACGGACGCTGAGTTCGTTGGGATCGACGGTGCGATCCCGACGAACGACGATCGATCGCTCGGCGAGGCGGGGTTCGAAGAGCCTGATGGCGCCGGCGATCTCGCCGACGACGTCGTCCACCCGCTCTTCGTCGATGGTGTGGTGGACGATGTCGGGAATGCCGAAGTTGAGGATCGAACTCTTCGCTTCCTCGAAACCGTCGAGCGACTGGGTCGAGTTCAGATCGATCGTGTTGAGCAGGTTCTCGAGATCACGCTTGACCTCGCCGCGCAGGATCTTCTCGCTGACCAGCGCACGCGCCGCCGCGCGACGCCCGGCGATCACGCGTTCACCGTTCTCGGTCGCCTCTCGCCGCTCGGTCGCGTCCCGCTCCTGATGAGCGGCCCGAAACGCGTAGAGGAGCGGCGCCCCGACGCGGATGTTCTTGGAGACATACGCCACACGACCCCCTGACCCCCGTCGCCGCCCCCCGACCGAAAGAGACGGGCCTCCGCTCGGACCCCGCCCGAGCGGTCGAGGCACGTCGCCACTCCCCCGAGGCGCGCCGTCAACCGCGGTGTCGATTCGGCCCGGACCCGGCGACCGATGGCATCTCTCGATCGGGGTTTCCTCCCGATGGAAACAGACACCCTCACGCCGGTGCTTCCACACCGGCGCGACCACTCCGGAACGTCTCCGCTCCGCCGCCGACGGGGCGGAGAGAGCGCATCAGCACTCTTCGTTCTTGCCGATGTCCCAGCCGTAGCTCGACGGCGAGCCGGCCGAGCCGTCTTCCCTCTGGACCGTGTAGGTGGCCTTGTACTTGCGGAAGTTGAAGGTCACGCTCTCGGTGAAGGCGCCGCCGGAGCCGGCTCCGCCGAAGGACATGCTCGAGATGAAGACCTGCTCGAACTCGACCTTGTAGTAGGTGATCGGCTGCGACCCACCCGACTTGCGGAGCTCGAAGGTCGCCTTCGGGAAGTGCTTGCCGGCGAGCAGTTGCTTGGCGATGTCCGAGCTCGAGGTGTCGACCGTCTTGGTGAACTGGAAGTCCTGGACGGTGCCCTTGCCGGTGCCGGAACCCGAGCCGATCTGGCCCGAACCGTGGTTCGCCATGCCCCACGACCAGGACAGGACGTCGATCCAGTCCTTGTGCTTGGAATCCGCCGATTCGCCCTTGAGCTCACCGATCTTGATATATGCGTCGACTTTCGACATGCGGATACCCTCCACTGAAAAGGAAATTCGGGAAGTAGTGGCCCGATGGCCGACCGAGAGAGAGGTTCAACCCCTGCGGGAGACCCGCCTCTCGACCGGCGGCATCGGCATCGACGACGCGCCCGGAGCGATGATCACTGCGCCGCGCTCGGGACACGGGAAACGAGGCTCATGCCGACGTCCATTCCCTCGAGTTGGTAATGGGGCCGGAGGTAGAACCGCGCATTGTAATAACCGGGATTCTCCTCGTTCGGTTCGACCTTGACCTCGGCCGCCGCCAACGGCTGCCGGGCCTTCTGGATCTCGCTCGACGTCGCCGGATTGGGGTCGACGTAGAGGGCGATCCATTCCGAGAGCCAGCGCTGCAACTGATCGGTTTCCTTCATCGAACCGACCTTGTCGCGAACCATGCACTTCAGGTAGTGCGCGAAGCGCGACACCGCGAACATGTAGGGCAGACGCGACGACAGATTGTCGGAAGCGGTCGCTTCCGCCTTGTCGAACTTCTTCGGCCGATAGACCGACTGGGCGCCGATGAAGGCGGCCTTGTCGGTGTTCTTGCGGTGGATGAGCGGAATGAGGCCGGACTTGGCCAGTTCCGCTTCGCGCCGGTCGGTGATGGCGATCTCCGTCGGGCACTTCAGATCGACGCCGCCGTCGTCGGTCGGGAAGGTGTGGGTCGGCAGATTGACCACCTCGCCACCCGATTCGACGCCGCGGATGCGGGTGCACCAGCCGTATTCCTTGAACGCGCGGTTGATGTTGACCGCCATGGCATAGGCCGCGTTCATCCAAGCGTACTTCTGGCCGTCGTGACCGTCGGTCTCCTCCTCGAAGGCGAACTCCTCCACCGGTTCGCTCTTCGCCCCGTAGGGCACGCGGGCGAGGACCCGCGGCAGGCAGAGCCCGAGATAGCGGGAATCGACGCTGTCACGCAGCGTCTTCCAGGCCGCATATTCCGGCGTGTCGAAGACCTTCGAGAGGTCGCGCGGGTTCATCAGCTCGTTCCAGCTGTCCATGCCGAGCAGCGTCGGATCGGCCGCGGCGAAGAACGGCGCATGGGCCGCCGATGCGATCTTGCTGATGTCACGCAGCAACTGGACGTCGGCCGGAAGATGGCTGAAGTAGTAGTCACCGACGATCGCCCCGTAGGGCTCGCCGCCGAGCTGACCGAACTCCTGCTCGTAGATCTTCTTGAAGATCGGGCTCTGGTCCCACTTGGCGCCCGGATAGAGACGCAGGTTGCGGTAGAGCTCGTTCTTGGTGACGTTCATCACGCGGATCTTGAGATTCGCGTCGGTCTCCGAGTTGTAGACCATGTAGTGCAGGCCGCGCCAAGCACTCTCGATCTGCTGGAACTCGGGAGCATGGATGATGGCGTTGACCTGCTGGGTCAGCTTCTCGTCGAGCCGCGCGATGATCGCCTCGATCGTGTCGAGGACGTCCTCCTTGATGACGCTGGTGTCGGCGAGTGCCTCCTTGACCAGGGTCGAGACGGCGTTCTCGACCTCGGTCGCGGCCCTTTCGGTGCGCGGCTTGAAGCTCTGCTTCAGGAAACTGGCGAACTCGTCGGCGTTCTGCTCGGTGGCGACGCCGGCCTGGCTCTCGCGAAAGGCTTCCGTGCTCATTCCTTCACCTCTCCGGTCTCGTCGCCCTCACCGGCCGGGGCCGCGGCGGCGCGATCCTTGAGCAACGCCATGAGTTGCGGATCGGCCAGCAGCTTCTTCAGGGCATCCTCGGCCGACACCTTGCCGTCCATGTAGCGCAGCAGATTGGCGAGCTGGGTGCGCGCCTCGAGCAGAGCCGCGAGCGCCGGCACCTGACGAGCGACCGCCGCCGGACCGAAGTCTTCCATCTTGCCGAACTGCAGCTTGACCGACATCTTCTCACCGCCGCCGCCACCGTCGCCGAGCTTGTTCTCCACCTTGAAGGAGACGCCCGGCTTGATCGCCGACATGCGGTTCTCGAAGTTGTCCATGTCGAAGTCGAGAAAGGTCCGGTCGGCGAAATCCGGCCTCGCCACCTCGGAGGCGTTGCCCGACAGATCCGACATCACGCCGAGCACGAAAGGCAATTCGACCAGCTTCTCGGCGTCGTAGGGGTCCTCGTAGCTGATCTGTACGCGTGGGGGGCGATTCCGCTTGATGAACGCCTGCCCGCTGTTGGAAGCCATGTCGAAGATCTCCCTTGCTCTTGCGAACGGTCCCGACGGCCCGGCTGCGCCGCAGGATGATCGGTTCAGTTCGCGCGTGTTTCAAGCTCTTTTCTCGCACCGAGGGTATCTCGAAGCCTCGTGTTACCCCGGTAACATCCCCCGGAACATCACCGCCACTCGTCCCCTTTCAACGACTCCAGTGCCGAATCGGAGAAGAGTTCTCTCATGAGGGTCGCGAAGTCGCGTTCGGCGAGTTCGCGAGCCCGTCCCAGCAGCAGCGGGATGGGGCTCGAGGGCTCCGCCACCTGGTACCAGGACAGAAGCGCCGAGATCAGCCTCAGCGCGTCGCCCCGCGTGGAAACCTCGTAGTCCGGTCCTTCCGCCGCCGCTTCGTCGCCGTCCGCCTCGCTCTCCACCGACTCTTCGCGCCAACTCTCGCCCACCGTTTCCGTCGCCTTCGTGACGGAGAGGCGGAACATCGACTTGGCCATCGGGATCGAGGCGCGATCCCGATGATCCGGCATCATCAGTCGGATCAGTTCCTCGAAGGGCAGATCCGCCGCCTTGTTGGCGAAGCGCAGCAGCAGCAGCGCCGGGCTGTTGGGTTCGTGGGAGGCGAAATAGGCCTGGACGCTCGCCATCGCTCGACGGGCGTCGCGCCGACGGGAGATCTCCGGCGGGCTCGCCACGGTCGCGGCGCCGACCGGCGCCCCACCCATGCCGACATCCTCCGACGCCTCCCGCGCCGCGACCGGCGCCCCCCCGCCGCCGAGGCGGCCGCGCAACTGGCCGGCGATCACATCGACCAGCGCCGCCAGATTGGGCAGGGTGATCCGGTTCTCGAAGCCGCCCTTGTCCATCGACACCTGGTCGATCGTCTCGATCGCGGCGCGGATACGGCCGAGCAGATCGAGGGTGGCGGCCGGCGCGGCCGGATCGGTCTCGACGAAGGCGCGGTCGACGTGGGCGGCGTCGGGAGCCGACTCCCCCTCACGGGCCGTCAGTTTGCCTTCGGCGATCTGAATCGCGCGCCAACTGACCGGTCCGAAGCGGCGCGTCTCGAACAGGGGCACGGTCTCCAGCGGCAACAGGCAGTTGGGCCGATCGTCGAGGCCGCCGACCGTCACCACCCGCATCAGGAAGTCGCCGTCTTCGCCGCGCGGATTGATTTCGTCCCAACGGCGATCGAGGGCCGCGGCGACGATCTCGAGCGCCGCGACGAAACCCGGCAGATCGCGGTTGAGGAGCGCCAGCTTGGCTCTGAAGACCATCAGCCGCAGGTCGCGGGTGCGCGTCGTCAGTTCGTCGATGACCGCGTTCTCGGCCTTGTAGTCGATCGAGGTGCGATCGAACGCGGCGAAATTCTCGCTCGGGATCTTGCCTTCGATGTGGGCGACGAATCCCTGGTAGTCGGGGTCGCCCGCCAGATCGAGATCGGGACCACAGGGATCGGCTTCTGAAATCGGGGCGAGGAACGCCTCGGTATCGAAATTCATGCCTTTCCTCCCGAACGCGTGACGGGGAGAGAACGACTGTCAACGTAACCAGTCAGTACCCGATATGCCACGAAAATCAAGGCGTTCTCGTTTCGACGTCCGACGGGGGGAGGAAACCGGCTCCTCCGCGCGACCTCGAACGGTCCGTACCCGAACGCCGCTCGCGAAATCTCTCCGACGGAGCGGGAGGCGCCTCAGCGCGCCATCAAGCGGTCCTTCGGCACCTCTTCGGGCGCCTGTTGCGAGAAATAGCCCTCGGTGTGGATCAGTTCCGGCCGCCCGCCCAGCCGTTCGACCACCGCGACACACGCTTCGACGAACTCCGGCGTGCCGGCGACGAAGACCGAATGCTGCGACAGATCGGGGAAATGCTCGGCCAAGATGTCGGGGATCCGCCCGTGGAGGTGGCCCTCCGCCTCCTCGCGCGTCAGCGTCGGCAGGAAGCGGAAGCGCCGATTGCGCGCCCGCCACCAGGCCATCAACCCCTTGCAATAGACGTCCTCCGCCCGCCGGGCCGAGAACATCAGCGTCACCGGCGGCCGATAGTTGCGCCGCAGCGCCGCTTCCGTCAGCGCCAGGATCGGCGCGAGGCCCGACCCGGCGGCGAGGCACAGCACCGGCGTGTCGACCGAGGGATCGCCGATGAAGGTGCCGTAGGGGCCCGAGAGCTTCACCTGATCGCCGACCCGGACCTTGTCGTGCAGCCAGGTCGAGGTGACGCCGCCCTCGGCACGGGTGACGTGGAAGGTGAGTTCCCCGTCGGCGCGCGGCGCGTTGGCGATCGAATAGCAGCGCGCCGGGATGCCGAAGCCCGGGTCGCCGATCATCATGTTCTGCCCGGGCCAGTAGCGCACCGGCGCACCCAGCGGCCGCATCGAGATCTCGGTGATGCGCGGCGTGCGCTCCACCTTGTCGGTGACGACGTAGTAGATGTTCTCGCGCGGCGGAAAGAGCTTGGGCTTGGCGTCGTCGGTTCCCCACTCGATCTCCAGCACCTCGGAGATCGGCTTGGCCATGCACATCAGGCCGTAACCCTGCCGGCGATCCTCAGGCGACAGGGCCATGTCGAGCACCATGCCCTGATCGAACTGGCCGGAGCGGACCATGATCTTGCATTCGCCGCAGGCCCCGGCGCGGCAGTTGTTGGGCAGCGCGTAGCCCGCCTTCTCCAGCGCCCCGAGAACGGTGTCGCCTTCGGCGCAGTCGACTTCCCTCGCCGACGGAAAGAGACGGATGCGGCTCATGAACGTTTCCTCGATTGGCCCTGGTCGTGATTTCGACGGCGACGGGGAGCCCCCATCGCCGTCGTGCCCGGTCTCGACGCCGGGTGATTCGATACCGTCATCGGATGGCGGAGGCCGCCACGGTTCTCGGCGCGGCGCCGTGCCGGCCGGCTTCGCCGATCCTCAGAACACCGGGATGATCTCGTCCATGTCGATGTCGAGGATCTCCTGGCCGGTGATGCCGACCTCCGGGATCGCCGGGAAGGGGATGTCGTACTTGTCGAGCACGCCCTTGAGGTTGAGCATCGCCTTCTTCCAATTCTCCTTCTTCGCCTCGTAGGTCGGGATGTGGAAGCCGGCGCCGCGCGCCACCTCCTCACAACGACGTTGCACGGCGATGAAGTCGTCCGGGATGTCCCAGAACTCGACCGGCGGCTCGAACAGCACGGCGGAGAGGAAGAGATAGCCGGCGCGCACCTGCTTGGTGATGACCGCCGCGTCCTCCTTCGGCAGCTTCGGGTAGTCGCGCTCCATCAGCGCCATGCAGATCGCCATGTGGCGACCCTCGTCTCGGCCGATGTTGCGGAAAGCCTCCTTGAACACCGGTTCGGAGCAGCCCGCCGCCATCTGGTGGAATATGGTCGCCGCCGCGATCTCGCCCATCAGGAACGACGAGAACAGCACCGCGAGCGAATACTTCGGCACCGCCTTCTTGTAGCCGTTCCAGTAGCGGCCGCCGTTGTAGTAGAGCCACTGGGCGTTGCGCTTGGCGAGCTTGCCGAGCTCGGTCCGCGGCTCGTGCTCGAGCGCCGACGGCGAACCGAGCAGTTTGGTGATGGCGAGGCCGCACATCTGCTCGTGGTTCTGCTCGTCACGGGTCACCGAGAAGAAGCAGCGACGGACCGGGTCCTCCTCGTGCTCCTCGTAGGTCTTGATGAAGGCCGAGGCGAAGACCGGCGGGGCGGAGGCGTCGAAGACCGACAGGATCGTCCACCAGTAGGCGATCGCCTCGCGCTCCTCCCAAGTGTAGCTCTCGACGTCGAACGTGTCCCACGGCAGCGCCTTCGGATCCCAGTTCTCACGCTGCGCCGCGTCCCAGACTTCCTCGAGCTTGGCGGTGTGGGCGTGCCAGGAGAGCGGATAGATGTTGGGCTGCTCGGTCGGCGGCGGCAGAGGCTGGGACTGCGCGAGCTTGGCATTGTGGCTGGACATGGCGTCCTCCCGACGTGTGACGTTCGTCGTCGTGTTCTCGTTCGCGCCGCAATGGGATCGGCGCAGCGGATTACCCGGTGTTCCCGTGGGTCGAACCGATTGAACGGCCCGTCGCGACTTTCTTATGTGATACGGAATTTTGCATCAATTGCAGTTTTCTGTATCATGTAGGAAAGTTCGAAATACGAACAGAATTACGATCGCGAACAAATCCGGATGCGTGACGGCCTCCGGACCTTCTGCTACCCAAGGGGCGCATCCGGGCGGAAACCGGCCGCGCCGCGACCCCGCCCCATTCCAACCCGCCCGCGACGAGAGGCGCGTCGGACCCATGCCAGCCCCCGACCGGCTCGACCCGGCGATCGACGCCCTCGCCGAGCGCCTGCGCCCCGACGCCAAGTCCTTGATCGTCTCGCTCTACGGCGATGCGGTGACGCCGCATGGCGGCGTCATCTGGCTCGGCAGCCTGGTCGACCTCGTCGAGCCCTTCGGCCTCAACGACCGGGTGGTGCGCACCTCGGTCTTCCGCCTCTCGCGTGAGGGCTGGCTGACTTCGACCCAGGTCGGTCGGCGCTCGGCCTACGGCCTCACGGAATCCGGGCGCCGCCGTTTCGAGGCGGCCGACCGCATCATCTACGCCGGCCGGCGCGAGCCGTGGAGCGGCCGTTGGACCGTGGTCTTCACCGGCCTCGTCGACGGCGAGGCGCGCGAGGCGCTGCGGCGTGACCTCGGCTGGCAGGGGTTCGGCCAGTTGATGCCCGGCGTGATGATCCATCCCGAGCCCGACGAGGCTGCCCTGCGTCAGGCGCTCGCCGACGCCGTCGCCGAGGATCGCGCCGTGGCGATGCGGGCGGCCGGCGAGGACTGGGCATCGCCCGACTCCCTGCGCGACCTCGTCGCCCGCGCCTGGGACCTCGCGGCTCTGGCCGCCGGCTACGCCGACTTCCTCGACGCCTTCCGCCCCTTCCTCGCGCGGGTCGAGCGCGGCGAACTCACCCCGCGCGCCGCGTTCCGCCTGCGCATCCTGCTCGTCCACGCCTGGCGCCGCGCCATCCTGCGCGACCCGTTGTTGCCGGAGGAACTGCTGCCCGCCGACTGGCCCGGCGCCGCGGCGCGCCTGCTGGTCCGCAATCTCTACCGCGCCGTCCGCGCGCCCGCCGAGACCCACGTCGCCCGCACCATGCTCACCCCGGACGGCCCCGTCGGCCTGCCTTCGGCGAACTACTGGAGCCGTTTCGGCGGCCTCGTCGAAGAGACGGCGTGAGCCGCACCACCCCGCGGCATCCACCGCCGTTCACGGCGGAGCGGTCCGCCGATCCCCCGATCACGTGCCTCGCGGCTTGGCCCGGGTGGTCGGGGCGGCGCTCGCCGGGTCGTCCGGCCAGACGTGTCGGGGATAGCGGCCCTTCATCTCGACCTTCACCTCGCGCCACGAACCGCGCCAGAAACCCGGCAGGTCGCGCGTCACCTGGATCGGCCGATGCGCCGGCGACAAGAGTTCGACGGTGAGCGGGACCCGCCCTTCGCAGATCGCCGGGTGGCGGTCGAGCCCGAAGAGCTCCTGCACCCGGATGGCGATCGCCGGTCCGTTCTCCGCTTCGTAGTCGATCGCCACGTCGGAGCCGGTCGGCGCGGTGAAATGGGTCGGCGCCTCGGCGTCGAGGAGACGTTTCGCACCCCATTCGAGGAGCCCGTCGAGCCCGGCGGCGACGTCGCCCTCGCGTATGTCGGCCGGCGCGGTACGGCCGAGGACCCGCGGCGCGAGCCAGGTCTCCAGCGTGTCGACGAGCGCCGTCTCGGAGAGGTCCGGCAGGCCGGCGAAACCGGCGCGGCGGACGTATTCCACCCGATGGCGCAGCCGCTCCGCACCCTTGCTCCACGGCAGAGAGGCGAGCCCCTTGGCGCGGACCGCCCCCATCAGGGCGCGCGCCACCGTTTCCGGGTCCGGTTTCTCGATCGGCTTCTCCGACAGCACCACCCGCCCGAAACGACGCAGCCGCCGCGCCTTCACCCGCCCGGCCGCCTCGTCGAAGCGCACCTCGTCGACCTCGACCACGTGGCCGGCGAAATCGGCCTCGATGTCGGCGGCGGAGAGCGGCGCGGCGAGCAGGATGCGCGCCTCGCGCGCCACCCCCTGCATCTCGGCGATCGCCAGATGGGGTTCGCGCGCCAGAGCCTCGAACGGCTCGAGCTTCGCCCCCCGCCCGCTCGCCAGCCGGAACGACCCCGGCGCGCCGCGCGCCTCCGCCACGCGATCGGGATAGGCGAGCGCCAGGATGCGACCGCAATCGGAGAGGCCGCCGGGGAAATCCACCGCGGTCACCCGCTCGGCCGCGTCGCGGCGAACCGCGTCGACCCAGCGCCCCGCCATGCGGCGAGCCTCCTCGGCCCGCGCACCGCGATCGGAGCGGAAGCGCCGCACTCGCTCCTCGAGGTCGACGCTCGTGCCTCCGAGGCCGCGTTCCGACACGATCGCGGCGATCTCGGCGGCGAGCTTGCCCGCTCCCCCCGCCGCGGCGCGATGCACCATGTGGGCGAGGCGCGGGTGGAGCGGCAGCCGGCGCAGCGCCCGGCCCTCCGCCGTCACCCGACCGTCGGCGTCGAGTGCGTCGAGATCCTTCAACAGCGCCACCGCCTCGTCCCACGCCGGTTTCGGCGGTGGATCGAGGAAAGCGAGGGTCATCGGATCACTCACCCCCCATTCGGCGAGATCGAGGACGAGCGACGCCAGATCGGTCTCGATCATCTCCGGTCGATCGAAGGCGGCGAGCGCCGCCGTCTGCGGTTCGGCCCACAACCGCCAGCACACGCCGGGTTCGGTGCGCCCGGCGCGGCCGCGGCGCTGATCGGCGGAGGCGCGCGACACCCGCACCGTCTCGAGCCGGGTCAGGCCGGTGTCGGGCTCGTGGCGCGGCACCCGGGCGAGGCCGGCGTCGACGACGATCCGCACCCCCTCGATGGTGAGCGAGGTCTCGGCGATCGACGTGGCGAGCACCACCTTGCGCCGACCCGCTTCCGCCGGACGGATGGCGCGGTCCTGCTCGGCCGGCGTCAGCGCGCCGTAGAGCGGCGCGACGTCGACCCCTCCCCCGACCCGCCCGTCGAGCCCCTCCGCCACCCGGCGGATCTCGGCCTGACCGGGCAGGAACACCAGCATCGAGCCGGGATCCGCGTCGAGGCCGCGCAGCACCGCCGCGACGACCTCCGCCTCGAGCCGCGCTTCGGGGCGGCGCGGCGCGTATCGCGTCTCGACCGGGAAGGCGCGCCCTTCCGACGTGACCAGCGCCGCATCGCCGAGCAGGTCGCGGACTCGCGCCCCGTCGAGCGTCGCCGACATGACGACGACGCGCAGGTCCGGCCGCAGCGCGCCCTGTGCGTCGAGGGCGAGGGCGAGGCCGAGGTCGCCGTCGAGGCTGCGCTCGTGGAACTCGTCGAAGAGCACCGCGGCGACGCCGCTCAGTTCCGGGTCGTCGAGGATCATCCGGGTGAAGACGCCCTCGGTCACCACCTCGATGCGCGTCGCCTTCGTCACCCGGCTGTCCATGCGGACGCGATGGCCGACCGTGGCGCCGACCTCCTCGCCGAGCGTCTTCGCCATCCGCGCCGCCGCCGCGCGGGCGGCGAGCCGACGCGGCTCGAGCACGATGATCCGTCCGTCGCCCCGCCAGGACGCCGCGAGCAGGGCGAGCGGCACACGGGTCGTCTTGCCGGCGCCGGGCGGGGCGACGAGCACGGCGTTGGGCGCCGCCGCCAGCGCGGCGAGAAGCTCCGGCAGGGCCGCTTCGATCGGCAGGTCGGAAGGCGGAAGGGCGATCATGCCGGCGTTGGTAGCGCGCGACCCGGCACGGCGCCAGAGGGCGCGAAAGCGCCCGGAAAAGAAAAGTCCCGGGAAGCGGGGACACCGCTTCCCGGGCAAGATCGTACCGGTGAAATAGAACAATGAAACCACGGAACTCTCGCGAGCCCGTGTGCCGGACTGCATCACGGCCCGAACAGATTAGCATCCCCGGAACTGCTTATTCCAACTTCGGCCGTATCCGGTTTGTAACGCCGGCCTGTGACGCGACGGAATTTCACTCTTCACCCATGGCGATCAACGATGCATTGCCTCCCGCCGCCGCGGTGTTGGTGGAGATCGTCTGTTCGACGGCGAAGCGTTGCAGGTAGTCCGGCCCGCCCGCCTTCGGCCCGGTCCCGGAGAGACCCGAGCCGCCGAAGGGCTGCACGCCGACCACCGCGCCGATCATGTTGCGGTTGACGTAGACGTTGCCCACCGCGAGACGCTCGATGATGCGGCGGATGGTGGCGTCGATGCGGCTGTGGATGCCGAGCGTCAGGCCGTAGCCGGTCGACCGGATCGCCTCGATCACCCCGTCGAGCTTGTCGGCCTTCCAGGTGACGACGTGCAGGACGGGTCCGAAGACCTCCTCCGTCAGGTCCTGCGGCCGGTCGAGGCGGATGATGGTCGGCGCCATCCAGGTGCCGCCGCCGAAGTCACCGCCCGGGTACTCCGCCTGCCACGACACCCGGTTCTTCGCCCGCGCCGCCGCGACGTGCGCCTCGAGCCGCGCCTTCGCCTCGGCGTCGATCACCGGCCCGAGGTCGGTGAGCGCCAGATGGGGGTCGCCGAGCCGCAGTTCCGCCGCCGCGCCGGAGATCATCTCGACCATGCGATCGGCGACGTCCTCCTGCACGAAGAGCAGGCGCAGCGCCGAACAGCGCTGGCCGGCCGAGCGGAAAGCCGACATCACCACGTCGTCGGCGACCTGTTCGGGCAGCGCCGTGGCGTCGACCACCATGGCGTTGATACCGCCGGTCTCGGCGATCAGCGGCACGATCGGCCCGTCCTTGGCGGCGAGCGACCGGTTGATGATCCGCGCCACCTCGGTCGAGCCGGTGAAGGCGACGCCGGCCACCCGCGGATCGCCGGTGAGCGCCGCGCCGATCGCCCCATCGCCGGGGACGTAGTGCAGCGCGCCGGCCGGAACCCCGGCGGCGTGCAACAGATTGACCGCGGGCGCCGCGACCAGCGGCGTCTGCTCGGCCGGCTTGGCCACCACCGCATTGCCGGCGACCAGCGCCGCCGCCACTTGGCCGAGGAAGATGGCGAGCGGGAAGTTCCACGGCGAGATGCAGACGAAGACGCCGCGGCCGCGCATCACGAAGCGATTCTCCTCGCCGGTCGGGCCGGTGAGGACGCGGCCTTCGCCGAAGGCCTTGCGCGCCTCCGCCGCGTAGTAGCGGCAGAAGTCGGCCGCCTCGCGCACCTCGGCGAGCCCGTCGGGAAGCGTCTTGCCGGCCTCCGCCGCGAGCAGCGCCATCAGCCGCTCCCGGTCGGCCTCGAGTGCGTCGGCCGCCCGCTCGAGGCACTTCGCCCGCTCCTCGACCGGGGTGCGATCC
>JAOTSD010000140.1 GCA_030247555.1 Siculibacillus sp.
CCCCCCCCCCCCCCCCCCGCCGTCGGAGGGGCTCGGCACGTGGGTGCCGTGGGAGAATCGCCTCGGCATCGACCATCGGATCCGTTGCGCGCCGTGGTCTCGAATCGACGGGTGCGAAGGCGACAACCCCTCGGGGCGGTCACACTCGAGGCGATCCGGGAATCACGCTTCCCAAGGGCGTTCGGCCCCCCCCGAAACACCGCCGCGTCCGCGCCGAAAGGCATGAGTCTCGCGGTGTTTATCGCCCATTCACCATGATATCCGCGAATTTTCGCTCCGCCCCCACCGATCATGTGACCTTTGCGCAACAAGGGGGGTGGAACCCGACGTCCGGGCCGGTGGGTGGGTCGAATTGCTCTTCAAACCGGCGGCAGCCTCTGTATTCTTCCCTTCGACCGGTGACGGAGCCGTGTCCATGAGGATCGTCCGTCGTCACGGGGCCGGGTCAGGGCCTCATCCGGTTTCTGTTGAAGACAGGGGGAACTACATGAACTTCAAGCTCGCTCTCGCGGCCGCCGCCGTCGTCGGTCTCGCCGGCACCGCCCAGGCTGCCGATCTCGCCAAGAAGGCTCCGGCCGCTGCGGACTACGTCAAGGTCTGCGACGCTTACGGCGCCGGCTTCTTCTACATCCCGGGTTCGGAGACCTGCCTCAAGATCGGCGGCTACGTCCGCGTCGAGCTCCGCACCGGCAACCACAACGCCACCATGGCTGCCCCGGGCATCGGTCTGGGTTCGCGCACCGGTGAGAACGCGCTCAACAGCCGCGTCCGCACCCAGCTGACCTTCGACGCCCGCACCAACACCGAGATGGGCCTCCTGCGCTCCTTCATCGAGCTCTGGATCACCAACAACTCGGCCACCACCGGCTCCAACCTCGTCAACATGCGCAACGCGTTCATCCAGTTCGCTGGCCTGACCGCTGGTCGCGCCACCTCGAACTTCGACTTCATCGAGGGCGGCTACAACATCGGCAACCTCGAGCCGGACACCTCGGATCGCCGCGCCAACCTGTTGGCCTACACCTTCGCCTTCGGTAACGGCATCTCCGCTACCCTCGGCATCGAAGACCAGACCACCGGCGACCAGGCTCTCGGCTGGGCCCAGACCAACGTCAAGGCCCCGAACATCGTCGGCAACATCGCCGTCGCTCAGGCTTGGGGCCGCGCTCAGTTGAGCCTCGCCTTCAACGAGAACCGTAACCTCGGCGCTTCCAAGTGGGGCTACGCGGTCCTCGGCGGCGTCGAAGTCAACCTGCCGATGCTCGGCGCTGGCGACAAGGCCTTCATCCAGGGCATCTACGCCGACGGCGCTGTCGACTACACCATGAACAACACCGCCACCGGCTTCGGCGTCCTCGCCCGCAACTGGGACGGTGTGAACGCGAACTCCAAGTCTTGGGCGATCTCGGCCGGCTTGAACCACAACTTCTCGAAGGCCGTCGAAGCCAACCTCGGCGTGTCCTACCTCGACTACAACGACGCTGCGGCTGCCAACACCCGCGACTACACCTCGTGGGTCCTCGGCGGCGACATCCGTTGGAAGCCGGTTTCGGGTCTGACCCTGGCCGTCGCTCTCGACTATCGCTCCGTCGACTACGCTCCGGCTGGCCGTGCTTCGGGCAACCAGTGGATGGGCACCCTGCGCGTTCAGCGCTCCTTCTGATCTCTTCCGAGATCGGCAGAATTGGAACCCGGCGGGTGACCGCCGGGTTCTTTCTTTTCGCCGCCCCCCTCGCGAGTATGCCGTTCGCCCGCTCGTGTCCGATGTCTCCGCGGGCCGCTGGCCGCGTCCGATGTCACCGGTGGCCGGTCTCCGGTCGGCCTCCGTTTCCCCGGCTCGTCTCCGACCCGCCGGTCCGTCTCCCACTCATCGGTCGGTCACTCGTCCCGAAACGGTTCCCGCTGCGCCCGACGTGACGGCATCGCCCGTGCCCGGGTCCGTGCCCGCGGCCGAGGTTCGGCTCGGCCATCGGCGACGCCCGTGTCTCGCCTCGACCGACCCTGATCACCGAGGAGTTCCTCGGCCTCCCTCGTTCACCGAACGCCCCCCTCGCCGGGCCGGATCCGCCGCTCACTCCGGATTTCGCCGAGACACGGCGTCTCGGGTGGGCGACCTACGTCTTTCCTCGGTTGCCGACCGCGCCACCTTTGTTAAGGTTCCCCCCGGGTGAGGTCCGCGATCTCGTCGCCGCGAACACCGGGCGGCGCGGTGCGGGGCGGGCGCAGAGGGAGGTTGCCATGGGGCGCTGGACGGATTGGCTCGTACCGACGGGAGGAGCCGCGGTGCTCCTGACCGCGGTGGGTTGGCTGGTGAGCTTCGGCCCGGTCGCCGACGACGTCTCGGGTCGGGCGAGCGCGCAGTTGAAGTCCGAGGGCCACGGCTGGGCCTCGGTGGCGATCGACGGTCGCGACGTGACCCTGACCGGTGTCGCCCCGAGCGAAGCGGCGCTGCAACTCGCGATCGATTCGGCCGATCGCGTCTTCGGCGTCCGCGTCGTCGAGGCCAAGGCGACCGTCGTGCCGATCGCCGATCCCTATATCTTCTCCGCCTCGCGCGAGGGTGATCGCGTCACCCTGTCCGGCTCCGTGCCCTCGCAAGAGAGCCGGGCCGCGCTTCTCGCTTGGGCCAAGAAGGTGATGCCCACGGCGACGATCGAGGACAAGTTGGCGATCGCGCGCGGCGCGCCGGTGAATTTCCCCGCCGCCGCCGCCTTCGCCGTCGGACAACTCGCCGATCTGAAGCAGGGCGCGGCCGGGCTCGTCGGCGCCGGCTATTCGATCGCGGGCGATCCGAAGGATCACGCCACCTACCTTCGGCTGAAGGAGGCGCTGAAATCGGCGCTGCCGGCCGACGTCAAGATCGTCGCCGACGAACTCGTGGTGCCGATTCCCTCGCCCTATCGCTTCGGTCTGACGACCGCCGGCGGCAAGGCGACCATCGACGGCTACCTTCCGGACGCCGCGACGCGCGCCAAGGTGCTCGAGGCGTTGCGTGCCCGCTTCACCGCCGGCGTCGAGGACAAGGTCGAAGTGATCCCCGGCGCCCCCGCCGGCTTCGTCGACGCCATCCTGAAGCTCCTGCCCGGCCTTTCGCGCCTCACCGACGGCGGCTTCGATCTCTCCGGGACGACCGTCTCGGTGAAGGGCGGGGTATTGACCGAGGCGATCGGCCGCCAGGTCCTCGATCGACTGAAGGGGCTGCTGCCGGCGGGCTTCATGCTCGGTGCCGGCGCGCCGAAAGTTCTGCCGCCGCCGCCCCAGGTCGACGCCGCGACCTGCCAATCGCTTCTCGCCAAGGTGCAGACCGGTGAGAAGATCCTGTTCGAAACCGGCAAGGCGCGGCTCGACGAGCGTTCCATCGCGGTTCTCGACGCTCTGGTCGGCGGCTCGCTCGCCTGCCTCGAGGCACGGATCACGGTCGAGGGCCACACCGATGCCGACGGCGACGAAGCCGCCAATCAGGCGCTGTCGGAAGCCCGCGCCGCCGCCGTCGTCGGCTACCTGACCTCCGCCGGCATCGACGCGCGGCGACTCTCCGCCGTCGGTCACGGCGCCACCCGACCGGTGGCCTCCAACGACACCGCCGAAGGCAAGCAGAAGAATCGCCGCATCGACTTCCTGGTCGAGTGAGCGGGGGAGGCCGAGATGATCTATCTGACGACCCAGTTGTGGCCCTACATGATCGTCGCCTTCGCCGTCGGCTGCTTCGTCGGCTGGCGTCGCTGCGCGCGTTGAGGGGGAGAGATCTCATGTCGATGCTGACGATCCAGACTTTCCTCCTGCTCCTGATCTCCGGGCTCCTCGGCCTGGCGGTCGGGCATCTCTTGGCCTGCGGCCGTGCCGGTGAGATCGCCTGGAGCGACGACCGTCCCTGGCTGCGCGACGGCCGCCCGCTCCCCGCCACGCCGAGCCTTCCGGCGGCGCCGGTTCTGCTCGACGCCGCCGAGCGCGCCCGTCTGGCCGCGGCATCGGCCGAAGCGAAGTCTCCCTCCGCTTCGGGTGGCGAGGCCGGGCGCGCCGCCGCCGAGGCGGACGCCGCCGCGAAGGTGGCCGAAGCCTCTGCCGCCGAAGCGGCCGCGAAAGCGAAGGCTTCCGAGGACGCCGCGGCTGCGAAGAAGGCCGCGGAAGAGGCCGCGGCGGCGAAGGCCGCAGAAGCCTCTGCCGCCGAAGCGGCCGCGAAAGCGAAGGCTTCCGAGGAAGCCGCGTCTGCGAAGAAGGCCGCGGAAGAGGCCGCGGCGGCCATCGAGGCGGCGAAGGCCGCCGTCGCGCCCGCGGCCGACTACGCGCTTCCCGCCGAATTCGCCGCCGCGGCGATCACCCCGACCGTCGCTCCGGAGGACGC
>JAOTSD010000141.1 GCA_030247555.1 Siculibacillus sp.
ACAGAGCGAGCTCGCCGTACGGCGGCTCTACGATGACACGCCCGATTTCGCCGAGGCGCTCGCCTACTATCGATCGCTCGGCTTCGTGGCGAGCGCCTTCGTGCCCAACAACGCCGGCCATTTCCCGACGCTGATGGAGATCGACTGCATCATGTATCGCGGCGACGCGCCGGATCGGCCGGGCGCCTGAGCGGCCGCGGGCGCTTCAGCTCTCCGGCTTCAGCAGGAAGTCCGGCAGCTGCGGCTCGCGATCGACGAGATCGGCGAAGAGGTGTTCGAAGTCGCGACCCTCGAGCGCCGCGGCGACGCCGTCGAGGCCGTCGTCGATCAACTTGGCCTCGGCGGCGTCGAGGACCCGCACGGCGCTGTCGATGTGGACGAGGACGATGGCGCCGACCGGTTGCTCACCGACGAGCATCATCGAGATGCGGCGCGTCTCGCCACGGCGCTCGACCAGCGCGGTCATGTCGTCGCCCTCGACGACCGCCATCGGAATGCCGAGACACATGATCCGTCCCTCACGTTTCCGCCGCGCCGCGCGATCGCGGGAAATTCCCGGAAATGCGCCGCCGGCCCGCGGTCTCCCGCGCGCCGGCGCCGACTGTCGGTGGCTCACGCCTCGACGCGACGCTCGTAGGCGGCGAAGTCGATGTCGTTGGCCAACAGCCGATCTTCCGACCCGATCTCGCCGTCGCGCGGCTCGACCGTGATACCCCACTCGCCGAGGATCGCCAACGCCGCATCGAGCGCCCGGTCGAGCGTCGCCCGCACCGGTTCGGTGAGCGGCCCGCCCCAATCCTCGAGGTCGAGCGGCTGGCAGCCGATCAACGCCAGAGTCTCGGGATAGGCGGCGAGCAGATCGGCGGCGGAGAGCACCTCTTGGAAGCCGGTCTGGTGCAGGCTCATCTTCTTGGCGCCGGTGAACTTCGGCACCTCGTCGTCGCGCACGATCTTCATCGTGCCCGGTTCGAGGCCGTAGTCGATGGCGTCGAAGACCAGGAGCCGGTCGTGCTCCTGCAGGAAGTTCACCAGATAGAGCCCCTGGGTGCCGCCATCGAGGATGGTGACGTTCTCAGGGACCCGGAAGCGGCGATGGAATTCCTCCACCGCGCGCACCCCGAAGCCCTCGTCGGCCCACAGGATGTTGCCGATGCCGAGGACGAGGACGCGGGGGAGGCCTTCCTCTCCACGCGTGCGACGATGATCGAGCGTGCTCATGGCCGTCAGTCCCGGAAGTCGTCGCGGAAGACGCGCTCGCCCGAGATGATCGACGAGATCATGCTCTGACGGGACATGATGTCCTCGCGCACCGCGGCGTAGATGTGGACGATGGCGAAGACCACGATCGCCCACATGCCGAGGTGGTGCCAGGTGTGGACGTCCTGACTGTTCGGGAAGATCGAGAAGACCCAACCGAACAACGCGTGCTGCCAACTGTCGATGCCGGTGCCCTCCGAGTAGAGCGCGAAGCCGGTGCAGATCATGAAGACGAGGAACACCATGAATGAGAACATCGCCACGTGCCCGAGCGGGTTGTGGCCGATGTACTTCTTCGGATCCTTGGTGAGGAAGAGATACCACTTGAGCTCGAACCACACCCCCCAGAGCCAGGTCTTGTCCCAGAGGGGGAGATAGAAGACCTGCCGGGAATAGGTGTTGCCGAAGAAGGCCCAGTAGACCCGCATCAACAACGCCACCGCCAGCACCTGACCGGCGGCGAAATGGACGAAGCGGATGTAGCCCATCAAGTAGTTGTGCGAGGCCTCGCCGGGCACCGACGGCAGCGGCGAGCCGATGAAGTAACCCGAGAGGCAGAGCGCCACGATGGCGAAGGCATTGACCCAGTGCCAGAGGCGCACCGGGGCTTCGTAGACGTAGATGGTCTGCCGCGCTTCGGCGCGTTCGCCGTGGGCGTCCAGCGCGCCCTGCAACTCGACGATCTGGTTCATGATCCCCTCCCTGCGATCCGGTCGCGCCCCTCGGACGGGTCGGCCGGTCGCCAGTGTTCACTACCGACATCCGAAGCCGGCCGGCGGCGCACCGCCGACCGACGTCTTCACGGGATCAGCGGACCGTGACCTTGGCCATCTCCTGCCCATCCGGCGACATGACGTGGGTCGAGCACGCCAGACACGGATCGAAGGAGTGGAGGGTGCGGATGATCTCCAGGGGTTGGTTGGGATCGGCCATCGGCGTGTCCATCAGGGAGGCCTCGAAGGCGCCGATGTTGCCCTTGGGGTCGCGCGGAGATCCGTTCCAGGTGGTCGGCACGACGCACTGGTAGTTGTCGATCTTGCCGTCCTTGATCTTGACCCAGTGGGCCAGCGCCCCGCGCGGCGCCTCGGTGAAGCCGACGCCCTTGACCTCCTTCGGCCAGGATTCCGGCTTCCACTTGTCGACATTGGCGGTCGACGAGTCGCCGGCCTTGATGTTGGCCATCAGCTTGTCCTGGAAGTAGCGCATCTGATGCGCCGCCCACTGGCACTCCAACGCCCGCGCCGCGGTGCGGCCGAGGGTGGAGAACAGCGCCGGCAGCGGCGCGCCGAGATCCTTGAGCAGCTTGTCGACCGGATCCTTGAACTCCGCCTTGTTCTGGGCATAGCCGATGATGTAGCGCGCCAGCGGCCCCACCTCGACGGCGTTGCCCTTCCACCGCGGCGACTTGATCCAGGAGTATTTCGCCTCCTCGTCGAGCGCCTCGATGTTGGTCTTGGTACCCTTCGACTTCGGCCCCAGCACGTAGTTCGGCTCGGTGACGCCGTCCCAGGGGTGCAGGCCCTTGGTCTCGTCCGGGTACTTGTACCAGGAGTGGGTGACGAACTCCTGGATCTGGGTCGGATCCTTGAGGTCGACCGGCATCACCTCCTTGAGGTTGCCGTTGATGATGACGCCGTGCGGCAGCTTGAGCGAGGCCGGCGAATGGTCGTTGGCGTGCTCGGGGATGTCGCCGTAGCTCATCACCGACTTCGACGACAGGCCGCCGCCGTAGAGCCAGTCCTTGTAGAACGAGCCGATCGCCATCAGGTCGGGGATGTAGACCTGCTCGGTGAACTCGATGCAGCGATCGATGATCGAAGAGACGAGGTTGAGGCGTTCCATGTTGATGGCGCCGACCGCGCCGACGCCGTCGACGTTGATGGCGCAGGGGACGCCGCCGACCAGCCAGTTCGGATGCGGGTTCTTGCCGCCGTAGATGGTGTGGACCTTGACGATCTCCTTCTGGAAGTCGAGCGCCTCCAGGTAGTGGGCGACCGCCATGAGGTTCGCTTCCGGCGGCAGCTTGTAGGCCGGGTGACCCCAGTAGCCGTTCTTGAAGGGGCCGAGCTGACCGGACTCGACGAACTTCTTCAGCCGCGTCTGCAGGTCCTTGAAGTAGCCGGGCGAGGACAGCGGCCAGTTGGAGATCGACTGCGCCAGCGCCGAGGTCGCCTTGGGGTCGGCGGAGAGCGCCGAGACGACGTCGACCCAGTCGAGCGCATGCAGGTGATAGAAGTGCACGAGGTGGTCGTGCACCTGCAGGCACAGTTGCATGATGTTGCGGATGGAGTTGGCGTTCTCCGGGATCTTGATGTCGAGGGCGTTCTCCACCGCGCGCACCGAGGTGAGCGCGTGGGTGCCGGTGCACACGCCGCAGATGCGCTCGGTGAAGGCCCAGGCGTCGCGCGGATCGCGGCCCTTGAGGATCACCTCGATGCCGCGCCACATCGTGCCGGTGGAGACGGCGTTGCGGATGACGTTGTTCGCGTCGACGTTCACCTCGACGCGCAGATGGCCTTCGATGCGGGTCACCGGATCGACGACGACGCGCTTGCCGGAGTTGTCGAGATTGAACCCGTTCGGTGTCTGGATACCCATGACGGCGTTTCCTTGGAACTGAGAATTCTGGGAGGGGGCGGCGATCGGCTCAGCCGACGTTCTCGGGCTTCTTGACCACGCGCCTGACCGCCGTCACCGCGGCATGGGCGACGACGCCGGCCGCCACCACGCCGGCGACCGTGGCGCCGACCTTGTCGGCGTTGGCCTCGATGCCGAACTGCTGGATGTTGGTGAGCCGGTCGTAGAACGAGCCCTTGTCCCAGAAATTCTCCTCCGAGCAGCCGATGCAGCCGTGACCCGACTGGATGGGGAAGGAGACGCCGCCGTTCCAGCGGACGGTGGAACAGGCGTTGTAGGTGGTCGGGCCCTTGCAGCCCATCTTGTAGAGGCAGTAGCCCTTCTTCGCCCCCTCGTCGTCCCACTCCTCGACGAACTGGCCGGCGTCGAAATGCGGCCGGCGGTAGCACTTGTCGTGGATGCGCTGCGAATAGAACA
>JAOTSD010000012.1 GCA_030247555.1 Siculibacillus sp.
CGAGATCACCAGCGCCTCCGGCGCCATCGCCTCGACCCCCTCCGGTGTGATCGCGTCGTTGCGCGCCTCCACCGTCGCGGCGCCGAGATTGCGCAGGTAGCGGCCGATGTTGGCGACGAAACTGTCGTAGTTGTCGAGGACGAGGATCACTCCGCCGCCTCCCGTCGCCCGCCGGGCGTGCCGCACGCCGCGCTCGCCTCGCCGCGCGCCGCCGCCAGGATGCGGGCGGCCTTGACCAGCGTCTCCTCGTATTCGGCCGCCGGGTCGGAGAGGGCGGTGATGCCGCCGCCGACCGAGAACGTCGCCTCGCCGGCGCGAAAGACCACGGTGCGGATGGCGATGTCGAGATCCATCGCACCGTCGTGGCCGATGTAGCCGATCGATCCGCAATAGACACCGCGGCCGTGGCCCTCGAGCTCGGTGATGATCTCCTCGGCGCGGATCTTCGGCGCGCCGGTGATCGAGCCGCCGGGGAAGGCCGCGGCGAGCGCGTCGATCGCATCGCGGCCTTCTGTGACACGGCCGGTGACCACCGAGACGAGGTGGTGGATGCCGGCGTAGCTCTCGATGCCACACAACACCGGCACGTCGATCGAATCGTCGTCGCAGACCTTGGACAGGTCGTTGCGCATCAGGTCGACGATCATGACGTTCTCGGCGCGGTCCTTCTCGCTGGTGGCCAGCCGCGCCGCCGCCAGAACGTCCTCGGCCGGATCGTCGAGCCGCCGCGCCGTCCCCTTGATCGGACGCGCCTCGATGCGACCGTCGCGCAGCTCGAGGAAGCGCTCCGGCGACGAGGAGGCGATCGACACCTCGCCGAAGTCGAGGAAGGCGGAAAAGGGCGCCGGATTGACCCGTCGCAGCCGGGTGTGGAAGGCGAGTGGGTCGAAGCCCGGCGGAAGGGCTGCGACGAAGCGCTGGGCGAGGTTGACCTGAAAGATGTCGCCGGCGAGCACGTGCTCGATCGCCGCGGCCACCCGCGCTTCGTGGGTCGCGCGCGCGACGGTCGGTCGGAAGTCCAGCCGGACGGGTGCCTCGGCTTCGGTGCGCGCCGGACGTTCGAGCCGCATCAGGAAATGCTCGGCGCGTTCCTGCGCGCGCCGCCGCCGTGCCGCGCGGCCCGTCTCCGGCCGCCCGGTCGAGATCAGGCGGACCCGGCTCTCGACGTGGTCGAAGGCGACGAACGTGTCGTAGAAGCCGAAGACCATCTCCGGCACGGGTTCGGCCGAAGCCGGCTCGGGCAACCGCTCCAACCTGCGGCCGAAATCATAGGAGACGTAACCGATCGCCCCGCCGGCGAAGGGCGGCAGGTCCGCCGAGCCGGTGGGGCGGGTGGTGAAGGCGAGTAGTCGGCGCAATTCGTCGAGCGGCGCGCCGGAAACTTCGCTCCCGTCACGAAAGGCGCGGCCCGAGCGCACCGTCAGGGTGGTCCACGGGTCGGCCGCGACATAGGACCACCGTCCGAGGCCGGCGTGAACGCCCAACGCCTCGGGTCGCATCGAACTGTCGAGAAAAACGAGGCCGGGGAGATCGACGAGTTGGCGCGCCACCTCGTCGGCCTCGACCGGCGCGAGGTCGCGGACGATCATCTGCGGACGGTTCGCGGCTCAGCGCTCGGGGCGATAGACGCCGTCGTCGCCGCGCACGAGCCGGGCCGGCATCTCGGTCTCGACCGGAACCCGCACTTCGGCGAGTCGACCGGCGACCCGATGCATCTCCCGGCGCAGCAGCCGATAGGCGGTGTAGGCGGCCGCTCCGGCGGCGGCGGCCAGCAGGAACTGCGGCATGAACCCCTCCCTTCCCGGGGCGATCGACGCCCTCCGGTCTCTCCCTCTCATCGATACGACGAGATGGGGTCGACGGGAACCGCTGTCGAGAGCTTCGACCCGTCGCGCCCGGAAAAACCTGCGCGAAAATCGCGGCACGAACGAGGCGGCGGCCTCGGTGGCGGCTCAACGGCCGCCGTAGGCGCGTGAGACGAACTGCGGGGTGGGTTCGGAGTGGGCGCTCTCCTGCGCCCGGACCAGCAGAGCCCTCAGATCGTCGGCGACGCTCGGGCTCGGCGAGCCGGCCACCGTCGGTGCGCTCGGCGCACCGAAGCCGGGTGCCGCCGCGGCCGGCTCGGCATCCCCGCGGATCGCCGCCGCCGCGGTCTCCCGCGCCACCGCCTCCGGGCGGATGTAGGAGAAGGACGAACCGATCGAGGTGATGGTCATCGGGGAACCCCCGTCCGTGGTCGACGGAACCGCTCCGGTCCCGTTCGATCGACGACGATCCTCCCCAATCCTCGAGAAGTGACGAAGCGAATGCCTCGGACTTTAGCGATGTCGCCGATTTTCGCGGTTCACGTCCGCTCGTTCTCGCCGAGCGCCCGCTTCAGGGCGAGGAGGTCGCGGAAAGCGAGGCGCTTCTGGATGGGTTGGCGCAGCAGATAGGCCGGATGCAGCGTCGCCAGCGCCCGGATATTCCGCCGGCCGGTGTCGTATTCGATCCAGCGGCCGCGCAGCCGCGTGATGCCCTCGGTCGTTCCGGCCAGCGCCGCCGCGGCGGCTCCGCCGAGGAAAACCAGCACGTCCGGGTCGACCAGTTCGATCTGCCGGGCGATGAACGGCTTGCAGATCTCGGTCTCCTGCGGCGTCGGCGTGCGATTGCCCGGCGGCCGCCAGGGCACCACGTTGGCGATGTAGACGGCGCCGCGTTCGAGGCCGATCGTCGCCAGCATCCGGTCGAGAAGCCGCCCCGAGCGGCCGACGAAGGGCAGGCCGAGGTCGTCTTCCTCGCGTCCCGGCGCCTCGCCGACCAGCATGACGCGGGCCCCCGGGTCGCCATCGGCGAAGACCAGGCGCTTCGCGGTGGTCCTCAGGTTGCAGCCGTCGAAGCTCTCCAGCGCCGCCCGGAGGTCGCCGAGCGTCGCGGCATTGCGCGCCGCGTCGCGCGCCGCCCCCACCGCGGCGTCGCCGGGGACCGCGGCGCCCATCGTCGCCCGCGCCACCGGTTGCGGCGGCGGTTCGAATCGCGGGCGCTCCGGCGGCGGTTCGAACCGGCGCGGCGGTGTCCCGCGCGCGTCGCCGGCGGGAAGCCGGGCCGGTCGCTCCTCGGCGTCATCGCCCGTCCGGGACGGTTCCGGCACCTCGGCCGCCGGCCCCGGCGGTGTCTCCGCGCCGCTGCGGGCCCGCGCCTGCCGTTCCTGCGCCTCGCGCGCCGTTTCGGCGAACCGGTCGGCCGGATCCTCGCCGAGCGCGACGTCGACGCCGGCGGCCACGTACCAGTCGAGAAGGGCGATCGCTTCAGCGTGTTGCATGGATATGCGACATCATGACCTATACGGCACTTTATTCCACCTTGGCGGAAGGTGTGAAAGTGTCTAAGTGGTGCTGTGCAACATAGCGATGGGCGCCCTTTCTGGCGACTCCGAAGCGCGGTCGTTCTCGAGCGATGAATCGATTCGAGGCCATTGCTGCGTCGAGGGGCCCGGATCCGGCCCGGTGGCGTGCGAGGCGCGACCGGTCGGCCGCAACGACGAGGAGTTCGACGGCATGAGCGAGGCAGCGGTGCTTCCCGAGCGCGACGCGATGGAATTCGACGTGGTGATCGTCGGCGCCGGCCCCGCCGGGCTGTGCGCCGCCATCCGCCTGAAGGAGATCGCCGCCGAGAAGGGGCGGGAGATCTCGGTGGTGGTGCTGGAGAAGGGCTCCGAGGTCGGCGCCCACATCCTTTCCGGCGCCATCGTCGATCCGATCGCCATCGACAAGATCTTCCCCGACTGGCGCGACGATCCGACCCATCCGTTCAAGACGCCGGTGACCGACGACCACTTCCTGTTCCTCGGCCCCGCCGGCTCGATCACCCTGCCGAACTTCATGATGCCCAAGCTCATGAACAACCACGGCAACTACATCGTGTCGCTGGGCAACGTCTGCCGCTGGCTCGCCGCCAAGGCGGAAGGCCTCGGCGTCGAGATCTATCCGGGCTTCGCCGCGTCCGAGGTGCTCTACGACGACGAGGGCCGGGTCATCGGCGTCGCCACCGGCGACATGGGTGTCGGCCGCGACGGCGAGCCCAAGGACAGCTTCACCCGCGGCATGGAGCTGCGCGCCAAGTACACGCTGATCGGCGAGGGCGTGCGCGGCTCGCTGGCCAAGGAGTTGATCGCCAGGTACCGGCTCGACAAGGGTGCCGACGTGCCGAAGTTCGGCATCGGCATCAAGGAACTGTGGCAGATCGACCCGAAGAAGAGCCGGCCCGGCCTCGTCCGTCACTCCTTCGGCTGGCCGCTCGACCTCAGGACCGGCGGCGGCTCGTTCCTCTACCACCTCGACGACGATCAGGTCGTCGTCGGCTTCGTGGTGCATCTCAACTACGAGAACCCGCACCTGTCGCCCTTCGAGGAGTTCCAGCGCTTCAAGACGCACCCGGCGGTCCGCGACGTGTTCGAAGGCGGGAAGAGGCTCGCCTACGGCGCCCGTGCCATCACCGAGGGCGGCTGGCAGTCGGTGCCGAAGCTGACCTTCCCCGGCGGCGCGCTGATCGGCTGCTCGGCCGGCTTCGTCAACGTGCCGCGCATCAAGGGCAGTCACAACGCCATGCTCTCGGGCGAACTCGCGGCGGAAGTGATCGCCAAGTATCTCGCCGCCGGCCGCGCCCACGACGAGCCGATCGAATACGAGACCGGCTGGCGCAAATCCCTGATCGGCAAGGATCTCCACAAGGTCCGCAACGTCAAGCCGCTGTGGTCCAAGTTCGGCACCATCCTCGGTGTCATGGCCGGTGGCCTCGACATGTGGACCAACGAGCTCTTCGGCTTCTCCTTCTTCGGCACGCTGAAGCACGGCAAGACGGACGCCGCGTCGCTGAAGCCGGCCGATCGGTGCGCGCCGATCGCCTACCCGAAGCCCGACGGCAAGATCTCCTTCGACCGGCTCTCCTCGGTGTTCCTGTCCAACACCAACCACGAGGAGGATCAGCCGATCCACCTGAAGCTCGCCGACGCGGGTCTGCAGAAGTCGTCGGAACTCGGCGTCTACGCCGGCCCGTCGACCCGCTACTGCCCGGCCGGCGTCTACGAGTGGGTCGAGAAGGACGGCGACAAGGTCTTCGTGATCAACGCGCAGAACTGCGTCCACTGCAAGACCTGCGACATCAAGGATCCCAACGGCAACATCACCTGGACCACCCCGGAAGGCTCGGGCGGACCGAACTACCCGAACATGTGAGCCCGGAAAGTCCGAAAGCGGTTCGCGAAGCGCGTCCGGGGCGCACCTCGGGCGCGTTTCCCGTTCCGGGGGCTCCTCATTTCAATTTCCCCGGCATCCATCTCCTGAGCACCCATACCGCCGCGCCGAGGCCGGCGAGGACGAGGAGGGAGAGGATCGCGCCCGAGGTGGTGTCGCCCTTCTCGAACATCCCCCAGGCGATCGCCCCGGCCGAACCGGGGAAGATCAGCACGGGGATCCAGACGATCGCCGAGCCGAGGTTGGCCGCCTGGAAGATGCCGTGGGGCATGGCGGTGATGCCGGCGACGGTCGGCACGCTGGCGCGCAAAGGTCCGATGAAGCGGCCGACGACGACCGCCATCCAACCCCAGTGGGCGAAGACGTTGCGGGCCGCGGCGAGCGTCTCGGGGTGGCGAGAGAACGGCCACAACCGGTCGACCCCCGGCCCGAGTTTGCGCCCGACCCAGTAGGAGACGGTGTCGCCGAGGGTCGCGCCGATCGCCCCACCGATCCAGATGTCGAGGAAGGGCACCGTGCCCGCCCCGACCAGCGCGCCGGTCGCCATCATCATCCCCGTCGCCGGGACCAGTACCCCGACGACCACCAGGCTCTCGCCGAAGGCCATCAGCCCGTAGATCACCCCCGCCCAGGCGCGGTGGGTCTCGATCAGGCGGAGCGTGGTGTCGAAGAAGGCGGCGAGATCCATGGCACCATCAGGGGCGAGCATCGATGTGGCGTCGATCGGTCGAGACGGTGGCGGCGAAGTATGGCGGAGGAAAGACGGAGGCGGCATCGGCGACACCGGCCGCTCGTGCCTTCATTCCTCGGTCCAGTCGCCCGTCGGGGTCGGGAAGCCGAGGCCGGAGGAGGTGATGCGCAAGAGCCTTCCGTAGCTCGGCGCCGCCCGCCCGCCTCGCGTCGGCGGCAACACGACCGCGTCGGCGCGCAGCATGTGGATCGCGGCCCGCGACAGGCGCCCGACGAGATCGCCGTGGCCGGCGAAACGATCGGCGATGCGCGCGCTCAGGCCTTCGAAGTGGCGGCGCGAGATGATCAGCCCCTGCTCGCGCAACGGCCGGCCGAAGAGCGCACAGGAGAAGCCGACCATCCGTTCGGCCAGCCGCGGTCGCCAGCCGAACTCGTCGTAGGCGATGCGGAAGGTGGCGACATTGGCGTCGGCTCGCCCCGCTCTTTCGCTGCGCTCGACGAAACTCGCCGCCTCGCGATACCAGTCGCGCTCGAGATGGACGTTCGGCGCCAAGATGAGGAACCACGACGCTCGCCGCGCCACGTGGACGCCGGCGGTCACCCGGGTGAGCCAACCACCGGAGTTGTCCACCAGCGAACAGCCGGCCGCATCCGCGACGATTCGCGTGCCGTCGGAGGAACCGGCGTCGGACACCACCACCTCGCGCACGATCCCCTCGGCCGCCGCCGGAACCAGCGAGGCCAGTGTGCGGGCGAGCCCTTCCTCGGAATTCTGGGTGGGGATGACGACGGACAACATGGACCGCGGGATCCTCGGGCGAAGGAGAGCCGCGCCGCGCGGGCGCGACGGAGGCCGGACGCGACCGGAATCGCGGCCCGGTTCCGTCTTACACGTCACACGCTCCGCCGACCAGCGGGCCGGGACTGGCGAATCGTCCAATTTCGTCACATGTTCTTGTAATGTTCTCGCGAACGTTCCAAGGTGCCCCATGACCAGACGCGCCCTCGCCCGAACGAGATCCGCCGAACCTCTCTCCACCGCCGACGACGGCGAGCGACCCGCGCGCGACATCGCCGCCGATCGCGTCGCCGCGTCGGAAGCGGGCTTCGCCGCCGCGGCCCGCGACGACGGCGCGGTGGTGCTCGATGCGCGCATCGAGGCCGAGCGGCGACGCGGGCGGGGCGCCGCCTCCAATCCATCCGGCCGTCACGAGACGGAGAGTCGTATCGCCTTCGACGACGGCTGGGGTACGCTCGACGACCTGCCGCCCTTCACCACCGAGGTGACGATCGAGAAGCCGAAGACGATCCTCACTCGGAACACTTCGCCCGACGTGCCCTTCGATCGGTCGATCAATCCCTATCGCGGCTGCGAACACGGGTGTTCCTATTGCTTCGCCCGACCCACCCACGCCTGGATGGGACTGTCGCCGGGGCTCGATTTCGAGAGCCGCCTCTTCGTCAAGCCCGACGCGGCGCGCCTGCTCGAACGCGAACTCGGCGCCGCGGGCTACGTCTGCCGCCCCGTCGCCATCGGCACCAACACCGATCCCTATCAGCCGGTGGAGCGGCGCTTCCGCCTTATGCGCGAGATACTCGAGGTGCTCGATCGTTGCGGACATCCGGTGACCATCGTCACCAAGTCGGCGCTGGTGCTGCGCGACGTCGACATCCTCGGGCGCATGGGCGAGCGCGGGCTGGCCAAGGTGGCGCTGTCGGTGACCAGTCTCGACCGTCGCCTGTCGCGCTCGATGGAACCGCGCGCCGCGACGCCGGAGAAGCGGTTGGCCGCCGTCCGCGGCCTCGCCGAGGCTGGTGTGCCGGTGGGTGTGATGGTCGCGCCGGTGATCCCGGCGCTCAACGACACCGAGATCGAACGCATCCTCGAGGCCGCGGCGGCGGCGGGCGCCCGCGAGGCCGGCTACATCCTGTTGCGCCTGCCGCTCGAAGTGTCGGAGATCTTCAAGGAATGGCTGCTCGAGCATCACCCCGACCGCTATCGTCACGTCTTGTCGCTTCTGCGGGCGATGCGCGAGGGCAAGGACTACGATGCGGCCTGGGGCAGGCGCATGCGCGGCTCCGGCCCCTATGCGACGACCATGCGGAAGCGATTCGAAGCGGCGACCCGTCGGCTCGGCCTCGAGGGCGGTCGCGATGTCGCCGGCCTGCGCACCGATCTCTTCGTGCCGCCGCTCGGCGACGGCCGGCAACTGTCGCTCTTCTGAGCCGGAGGTTCCGCATGAAACCGCGTCTTTCCCTGGTCACTCTCGGCGTCGTCGACATCGCTCGCGCCCGCGGCTTCTACGAGGCTCTCGGTCTCCTCCCGGGGTCGATGAGCAACGATCACGTCGTCTTCTACGACATGGACGGCATCATTCTGGCGCTCTACGGTCGCGGCGCGCTCGCCGCCGACGCCGGGGTGGGCGCGGCGGGCGGTGGCTTCGCCGGAATCACCCTCGCTTGGAATCTCGAGAGCGAAGCGGCGGTCGACGCCGCCTTCGCCGCGGCGCTCGCCGCCGGCGGGCGAGCGGTGAAGCGGCCCGAGAAGGTGTTCTGGGGCGGCTGGTCCGGCTACGTCGCCGATCCCGACGGCCACCTCTGGGAGATCGCCCACAATCCGTTCTTCCCCCTCGACGAGCGGGGGATCACCCGCCTGCCGGAGACCGTGCCATGAGAGGCCGCCCGAAGAAGACGCCGACCGGCGTGCCACCGCCGGCGACCGGCCCCGACGACGCGTTGGAACGCGCCCTCGGCTTCCCCGTGACGCGCATCGCCGGGGTCGACGAGGTCGGTCGCGGTCCGATCGCCGGCCCGGTGGTCGCCGCCGCGGTGGTGCTCGATCCGGCGTACGTGCCGGCCGGGTTGAACGATTCGAAGAAGCTGACGGCGAAGGTGCGCGAGCGGCTCTTCGGCGAGATCTGCGCCCACCATGCGGTGGCCTTCGCCCTCGGCTCGGTCGGCCTCATCGACGCCACCGACATCCGCGCCGCCACCCTCGACGCCATGCGCCGCGCCGTGAACGGACTCGCCCTGCCGCCCGACCACGTCCTCGTCGACGGTGTCGACGTCCCCGACGGTCTTCCTTGCCGGGGCACGGCGGTCAAGGGCGGCGACGGGCGATCGGTCTCGATCGCCGCTGCGTCGATCGTCGCCAAGGTGCTGCGCGACCGGTTGATGGATCTGGCGGCGAAGGAGCACCCCGGCTACGGCTTCGAGGCGCACAAGGGCTACGGGGTCGAGAAACACATGACGGCGCTCGATCGCCTCGGCCCGTCGCCGCTGCACCGCACGAGCTTCGCCCCCGTCGCCCGTGCCCTCGCGGCGGCGAACGGACGGCGAGGCGAGTGAGGGCGCGCGCGACTTCCGCAGCGGCGTTCACCCGCCGGAGACCGCTTCCGCCACCGCCTGTTCGGCGATCGTGTCGAGCACGGCGACGGCCGGTTTCGGCGTGTCGTTCGCCGCGGTGGCCGGGGCGGCGCCGCAGGCCTCGGCGAGGCCGAGGAAGCCGGCGGCTTCCAGAATGGCGAGCGCTTCACGCCGGGCTCTGCGGTTCGGCAGCGGATCGGGCAATGCGGGGGTCACGGCGAGCGCCGCCACTTCGGCCGCCGGCAGCTCCGCCTGCATGCCACCGGCGACGATCAGAGCGCGATACCAGTCCCACGGCGCCAAGGGTGGCGTTTCTTCGCGGGCGAGATAGACCGAGACGTCGGCCACCACGACGCCGTCGACGGTGGTGACGGTGAAGTCGTCGTGGCGTCGATAGACCGGCGGATCGCGATCCGCCCCTTCCGCCTTGTCGAGCGTATCGCGCTCTCCGACCGGGATCTCGTAGAGCCGTCCATGGACGACGTCGTCGCCGCCACCGTGGATCAGCGTCGCCTTGCCCGAGCCGTCGAAGGACTTGGACTGGAAGGCGAGCCGCCAACCGGAGACGTAGGCGAGCCCGACCGGCTTCGCGCCCGGGCAGCGGACCGCCAGACGTTCGGCGAGCAGGTTGGAGCCGTAGGCGAAGTAAAGAAAACGCGGCATGGTCACCTCGGATCGGCCGTCACCCGATCCCACCTACGTGAAAATCCGGGCGAGAAGGCGGCGATGAGGTGGCGAGGCGAGGTTCGGTGTACTTCGGGGGGAGGGAAGGCTCCGTCCGATGCGCGACGCCCGAAGCGACGGAGCCCGCACCTCGCGAGAGGTGCGGGCTCCGGGGGCGGTTGCCGATGGCGCCGGATCCGAACGCCCGCGAAACCCGGCGATGGCCGGCCTTCGCGGTCGCGCGTCAGTTGAGTTTGCCGGCGACTTCGGCGATTCCCTTGGCGACGAATGCCTCGCCGGCCTTGCCCGTCATCTTGGCGGCGAGCAGCTTCTCCGCGGCGGCGACGGCCACGTCCGCGGCGCGAGCCCGCACCTCGGCGACGGCCTGAGCCTCAGCCTGGGCGATCTTGGCCTCGGCCGACTTGGTGCGGCGGACGATCAACTCGTCGAGCGCCTTGTTGGCCTCGGCCGTGGCGATGTCGGCGAGCTGTTTGGCCTCGGCGACGATCGACTGGGCTTCGAGCTCGGCGTCGGTGGCCTTCTGCTTGTAGGCGGCGAGCAGGTTCGCCGCTTCCTCGCGCAGGCGCTTGGCCTCGGAGAGCTCGGCCTCGATCTCGGCGACCTTGCCGTCGAGGGCGGAGCCGATCTTGCCCGGCACCTTCAGATAGATGAGCACGCCGAAGAAGATCAGCAGGGCGACGAAGGCCCACAGAGAGGCGAGAGAGGTTGCGTCCATCGGTCTCTCCTCACTTGGCCGTGACGGCGGCGACCGCCGCGGCGACCTCGTCGCGACCGACGCTCTCGCCGGCCAGCGTCGAAACCAGGGTCTCGGCGGTCTCGATCGCGATGCCGTCGACTTCGGCGAGCGCCTTGGCCTTGATGCCGGCGATCGCGGTCTCGGCCGCGGCGATCTTGGTGGAGAGCGAACTCTCCGCCTCGTGGCGCTTGGCGTCGAGCGCGGCGTTGAGCACCGAACGGGTCTCCGAGGCGATCGCCTGGGCCTTCTTGCGCGCCTCCGCCAGCGACTTCTCGTAGGCCGCTCCGGCGGCTTCCGAATCGGCCTTGAGACGGTTCGCCTCTTCGAGATCCTTGGCGATCTTGTCGTGGCGCGCCTCGAGGATGCCGCCGATACGCGGCAGCACGACCTTCGACATCAGCACGTAGAAGAGGCCGAAGGTGATCGCGAGCCAGAGGATCTGCGACGCGAAGGTCGAGCTGTCGAACGGGGGGAACGCCCCGCCGTGCTCCGCACCCCCGTGATGCACCTCGGCCGTGGTGTTGACGTTGCTTGCCATCTCGACCGTCCCGGATGATCCGATCCCGAGGCGTGCCCCGGGATCCACGGATGATCACCGGCCGCCCGCGCGGGACGGCCGGAGATTCGTGATGTCTTCCTCCGCCCGAAGGATCAGGCGAAGAGCAGGATCAGCGCGACGAGCAGCGAGAAGATGCCGAGCGCTTCGGTCACGGCGAAGCCGAAGATCAGGCGGCCGAACTGGCCGTCGGCGGCCGCCGGGTTGCGCAGCGCGCCGGCGAGGTAGTTGCCGAAGATGGTGCCGAGGCCGATGCCCGCACCGGCCATGCCGAGGGTGGCGATACCGGCGCCGAGGTACTTCGCAGCTTGCGGATCCATGAGAGTGCTCCTTCGGTGGGATAGAGTTGAACTTACCGATTTCCTCGGCGATCCCCGGGCTCAGTGGCCCGGATGGATCGCGTCGTTCAGGTACATGCAGGTCAGCACGGTGAAGACGTAGGCCTGCAGGAAGGCGACCAGGAACTCGAGCGCGGTCAGCGCCACGGCCATGGCCAGCGGCAGAACCGCACCCGCCATGCCGGCGACGCCGGCGGCCGAGAGCGTCACCACGAAGCCGGCGAAGACCTTCAGCGTGATGTGGCCGGCCAGCATGTTGGCGAAGAGACGGACGGAGAGGCTGATCGGCCGGGAGAGGAACGAGATCACCTCGATCATGGTGACCAGCGGCACCAGCGCCGCCGGCACGCCCGACGGCACGAACAGGCCGAAGAAGTGGAAGCCGTGCTTCCAGATGCCGTAGATCACCACCGTCGAGATCACCAGCATCGCCAGGCAGAAGGTGACGATGATGTGCGACGTGATGGTGAAGAAGTAGGGGATCATGCCGAGCAGGTTGGCCACCAGCACGAACATGAAGAGCGAGAACACCATCGGGAAGAACTTCATGCCGGCTTTGCCGGCGGCATCCCGGAGCGTGTTCGCCACGAAGGAGTAGGACATCTCGGCGACCAGCTGCCAGCGGTTCGGCACCATCGACCGGCCGGAGGTGGCCAGGATGAGGAAGGCCGTCGCCGCGATCACCGTCATCGCCATGAACAGCGACGAATTGGTGAAGGAGACGTCGTAGTGCCCGACGTTGATCGGCAGGATCTTGGTGATGTGAAACTGATGGATCGGATCGACCTTGTCGGCTGCCACCTGTCAGTCCCCGTCTGTCTGTGGCCGCCGACCCATCGGTCAACCGCCGCCCGCGCCCCCGGATCGGGCCGCCCCCTTCGGATCCGCGCCCCGAGGGTCGGACCCGTTCGAATTCCGCCGCTCCCGTCAGGGAGCCGGCCGATCGCCATCGCGATCCGGCCGCCGCGTTTCCTTCGGCTCGGCCTCGCGCAGTCGCGCGCCGGCATCCGCCACCACCCCCTCGGAGCGCAGGACGTTGAGCACGCCCGCCGCGAAGCCGAGGAGGAGAAATACGATCAGCGCCCAGGGAGACGTCCCCGCCGCCTTGTCGATCCCCCACCCGATGCCGGCGCCGACGATCACGCCGGCGACGAATTCGGAGGCGACCTTCGTCGCCTGTGCGAAGCCGGAGGATCTGCCCTTCCGGTTCTCCGCTTCTTCCGCCGCCCGCCGCGTCTCCAGGCTCTCGCCGAGACGCTCGAGCCGCCGAGCCAGCTCTTCTTCGTCGTCCTTCGACGACCCGGGCCCTCCGGGGCTCGCATCGGTCGGTCGTTCGACCATGTCCGGCACCCCTGTATTCCGCGCCCAAGCTTCGATACGCGGGAGTGTCACCACTCCCACCCCGAAGTCGGGCGCACCATAGTGGCGCGCGGAAAGCGTGTCAAGGACACCAGACTTAAGTTCAAGTAGCTGATAAAAAAGGGAAAAATACGAGTGTGTCGACGAGGTTGCGCCGCTTCGCCACAGCCTTTCGGAGGGGGGGCGGCTCGGCGACGGCCGTCGCGGCCGTTCTCGCGCGCTCAAGCGCTCACGAGGATGCGTTCGGCGCGCTCGAGATCGACCGAGACGAGTTGCGAGATGCCGCGCTCCGACATGGTGACGCCGAACAGCCGATTCATCCGCGCCATGGTGATCGGATTGTGGGTGATGACGACGAAGCGCGTGTCGGTGACGCCCGCCATGCGGTCGAGAAGGTCGCAGTATCGCTCGACATTGGCGTCGTCGAGCGGTGCGTCGACTTCGTCGAGAACGCAGATCGGCGCCGGGTTGGTGAGGAACACCGCGAAGATCAGGGCGAGGGCCGTCAGCGCCTGCTCGCCACCGGAGAGCAGCGTCATCGTCGTCGGCTTCTTGCCCGGGGGCCGCGCGACGATCTCCAGCCCCGCCTCCAGCGGGTCCTCCGATTCGATCAGTTGAAGCTCGGCCTCGCCGCCGCCGAAGAGATGGGTGAAGAGTGAGCGGAAGTGGCCGTCGACCGTGTCGAAGGCGGCCATCAACCGGTCGCGCGCCTCGCGGTTGAGATTGGTGATGCCGGTACGCAGCCGCTTGATCGCCTCGACCAGTTCGTCGCGTTCGGCCCCGAGCACGTCGCGTCGCTCCTCGACTTCGCACGCCTCCTCGTCGGCCCTGAGATTGACGGCGCCGAGCCGTTCGCGCTCGAGCTTCAGCCGCTCGAGCCGGCGCTCCACCGCGATCTCCTCGGGCAGCGGCGCGTCCATGTCGAGGCCGGCGAGCGCCGCCAGTCCGATCGGCTGCACCTCGAAGGTCTCGGCGATCCCCGCCTCGATCTCCATCCGCCGCGCCCGCGCCGCGGCGTGACGTTCTTCCGCACGCCCCTTGGCCTCGCGCGCCGCCGACAGCGCTTCGAGCGCGGTGCGTGCCGCCCGGTCCGCCTCGCCCCGGGTGCGTTCGCCGATCGCCAGCGCTTCCGCCGCGGTGGCGCGCTCGGCCTCCGCCGTGCCGATCCGGTCGAGCAGGCGGCGGCGCGTCTCCTCGATGTCGGCCGGCCGCTCGGTCAGCGCCTCGCGTTCGTTCTCCGCTTCGGCCCGCCGTTCGGCGAGGACGGTGATCTGCGAGGCCGCCGCCGCGGCGCGTGCCGCCCAACCGGCGCGCTCCCGGCCGATCGCCTCGAGCCGCCGCGTCCGCATCTCCATCTCGCGGGCGAGCCCCTGGCGCGCCGCCCGCAACTCGGCGACGACGGCGCGGTCGCGCGCCACGATGCCCTGGGCCGTCAGGATCTCCCCGTCGAGCCGCGTCGTGTCGGGCAGCGCCGCCTCGGCGTCGACCGCCTCGCGTCCGCGCGCCTCCGCCTCGGCGATCTCGCCGCCGAGGCGGGCGAGGGTGGCGTCGAGGGCGGCCAGCCGCGTCCGGGCGATCTCCGCCTCGCGCTCCAGCCGCGCCAGCCGATCGCGCGCTTCGGTCTCGGCGCGTTGCGCCCGGCGTAGTGCCTCGCGGGTGGTGCGCTCGGCCTCCTCGGCCCCGAAGAGGTCGCGTTGCGCCCCCTCGAGCCGCCGCCGACGCTCGCCGACGTCGCGGCGCGCCTCCTCGATCTGGGTCTCCACCTCGGCGAGCCGGTTGCGGCTGGCGAGCCGTCGGGCCGCCGCCGTCGGCGCCTCGGCCGCCGCCGTCAGGCCGTCCCAGCGCCAGAGGTCTCCCTCGCGCGACACCAGCCTCTGGCCGGGCGCCAGAGCCTTCTGCAGGCGCGCGCCCTCGGACCGCTCGACGACGCCGATCTGGGCGAGCCGCCGCGCGATCACCGCCGGTCCGTCGACGTGCCGCCACATCGGCGTGGCGCTGGCCGGCAGCGCCGGATCGCCGGCCGCATCGCCCGAATCGCCCCAACGCACCGGAGCGGCGGCGTCGGTCGAGACTTCGAGATCGTCGCCGAGCGCGGCGGCGAGAGCTGATTCGTAGCCGGCGTCGACCCGCACCCGATCGATGATCGGCGGCCACAGCGACCCGGCGGCGACATCGAGGATCTTGGCCAGCGTCTTGGCCTCCGCCTCGAGCCGCGAAAGGTCGCGCTCCCGTTCGGCGAGTGCCCCGCGGCCGCTCTCGAAGTCGCCGCGCGCCGCGCGCACCCGCTCCTCCGCCTCGCCGATCGCCGCTTCCGCCTCGGCACCACTCGCCGCCGCGTCCTCGACCGCCAGCCGTGCCGCCTCCAGCGCGTCGTCGTCGCCGAGGCCCTCGGCGAAGCCGTGGCGCTCGCCCTCTGCCGTGTCGCGCTCGCGCATCAGCCGGCCCAGTCTTTCGGCCGCCTCCGCCTTCGCCCGTTCGAGGGCGCGCCGCCGCGCCTGGGCGTCGGCCGTTCGCGCCTGGATCTCGGCGAGCACCGCCTCCGCCTCGCCGGCCTTCGCCTCGGCCTCGGCGAGCCGGTCCTCGGCCTCGGCGACCGATGCGGCGACGTCCTCGTTCTCGCCGGCGAGGCCGGCCTCCTCCTCCGCGAGCCGCTCGAGCGCCGCCGCCATGTCGGCACCGAGCCGGTCTTCGCGGGCGCGGTCCTCGTCGATCTGGCGGATGCGTCGCTCGAGCTCGCCGAGCCGATCGCGCACCCGCCGTTCTTCCGCGTCGAGTTCGGCGGCGGCGAGCCGCAGTCTCTGCAGTGCCGCCGCGGCGCTCGCCTCGGCCTCGCGCAGGCGCGGCAGGTCGTGGGCGGCGACGGCCTGATCGCGTGCCGTCCGTGCCTGGACCTCGGCGGTCTCGCCGACGGCGCGGTCGGCGGCGCCGAGATCGCGTTCCGCCTCGGCCACCCGTTCGCGCGCTTCGACGAGGCGCAGCAGCGCGATGGTCGCCTCGCCCTGGCGGATCTCGGCGGAGAGGTTGCGATAGCGCGCCGCCTGCCGGGCCTGTCGCTTCAGACTCTCCAGCCGCGTCTCGTATTCCGTGAGCACGTCCTCGACCCGCTCGAGGTTCTGCGAGGCGGCCTTCAGCCGGATCTCGGCCTCGTTGCGGCGGGAATGCAGACCGGAGATGCCGGCGGCCTCCTCGAGGATGGCGCGCCGCGCCGTCGGCTTCGCCGAGATCAACTCCCCGATCCGCCCCTGGCCGACCATGGCGGGTGAGCGCGATCCGGTCGAAGCGTCGGCGAAGAGGAGTTGGACGTCGCGGGCGCGCACGTCGCGGCCGTTGATCCGATAGTTCGAGCCGGACTCGCGTTCGATGCGCCGGGTCACCTCGATCTGATCGGCGTCGGCGTGCGGAGCCGTCGCCCGCCGCTCGTGATTGTCGAGGAAGAGCGTGACTTCGGCGGAATTGCGCGCCGCCCGCCGCGTGCTTCCGGAGAAGATCACGTCGTCCATGCCGGAGGCGCGCATGTTCTTGTAGGAGTTCTCGCCCATGACCCAGCGCAGGGCCTCGACGAGATTGGACTTGCCGCAGCCGTTGGGACCGACGACGCCGGTCAACCCCGGCTCGATCATGAATTCGGTCGGGTCGACGAAGGTCTTGAAGCCGAGCAGTCTGAGCCGGGTGAACCTCACCGTCGTCCCTCGCCGCCGTCGAGGATCGGGGCCCTGCGCCCCGCCTCCGGTGTCACTTCAGGAAGGGCGCCAGCGCCTTGTCGAGCTCTTCCTTGGTGGAGATGCCCTTCTGCGCCCGTCCGTTGACGAAGAAGGCCGGGGTGCCGTCGACGCGGAACTTCTCCGAGGCGATGCGTCGGATCTCGGTGAGATCGTCGAGCATCTTCTGATCGGTGAGGCAGGCCTTGAAGGACTCCTCACTGAATCCGACCTGCCGCGTGAGCTTGCGCAGCGCCGCCACCGGGTCGTTCGGCGTCACCCACACCGCCTGCTGATCGAAGAACAGCGACAGCATGTCGTAGTACTTCTCCTTCGGCGAGCACCGCACCAGCATCGACGCCGCCGCCGCCAGCGGGTCGAGCGGGAACTCGCGATGGACGAACAGCACCTTGCCGGTGTCGACGTACTTCTCCTTGAGGTAGGGGAAGACGTTCTTGTGGAAATTGGCGCAGTGACCGCAGGTCATCGAGGAATATTCGACGACGGTGATCGGCGCGTCGGCCTTGCCGAGCGACATGTCCGGCAGCGGGCCGGGCTTCATCAGTTCCGCGACGTCGTGGACGCCCTGGGCCATGGCCGGACCGGCGGCGAGGGCGATCGACCCGCCGGCCAGGAGCGCGGCGGAACATTCCAGGAAGCGGCGGCGGGAAGGCGTCACGGCGGGGATCCTCGAGGTGTCCGAAGGACGGAACGGGGCGAGTGCATCGGGCGCGGGCGGACAGACCGCAGACCGGCCCGCACGTCGGTTCGGCCAATCAATAGACCGATTGTGGCGAGACGTCGCCCCTCGCGCCCGCCTCGCGCGTTCGTTATCCGGGGAAAACCGGCGGATCGGGGCGCCGCGCGCCTATTTCTTCGACCCCAGCACCGCCCGGCCGAGGTCGACCAGCGCCCGCTTCAGCCCCTCGTCCTCGATCTCGGCGGTGATCTCGGCGACGTGCGCCTCCTGGGTCGGCGTCAGCGGACGCAACCGCGGGGGGCGGGCGACCTGCGGTCGGACGAGCGGCTTCTGGACGATGCGCAGACGGGCGACGGCGGGAAAGCCGAAGACGGCGTTGATCCGTTCGACCACCACCGGCGCTTCGTGCTGGAGGAGGAGCGCCCGCGACCCTTCGCAGCGCACGGTCAGCGTCGCCGGTTCGAAGCCCTGCTCGCCGCCGTCCTCGAGACGCCGCGGCCAGGAGAGCCGCTCCGGCTGGGTGACCCGGGCGAAGACCGGTCCGACGATCTCGGCCCAGTTGCGGAAGAGGTCGGTCGAGGCGAAGCCGCGCCGTTTGATCGCCGGCTTCAACGCGTCGTCGACGAGATCCGCGACGGCCACCGGGCCGCGCGGGCGCCGGCCCGACTTTTCCTCTCGCCCCGTCATTCTCGCGGCACCCTCGTTTCGACCCGTCCGCCGCCGGTCAGCGGATGAGATACTGGATGGTCTTGTCCGCCCCCTTCTGGAGCAGGATCTCGCTCTCGTCGTAGGCGGCCTTCGCCGCCTCGGTTCCGATCGTACCGAATATCAGCGAACCGGCGACGGCGCCGATGCCCATGATGACGAACCCGGTGCCTCCGGTGGCGACGCCGAAGAACACGGCGATCGCCGTACCCGCCGCCGCGCCGGCCGATGCGCCGATCTCGCCCGCCATCAGACCGCCGGCGATCCCGGCCGACTCGCGCCCGGCGGTGCGGATGGCGGTGAGTGATCCGCCCTTCTTGTAGTCCTCGGTGATCTTGACGGCGGCGAGCCCGACGCTCAACACCTTGCCGAACTTGTCGAAGTATTCCGCCTTCGCCGCGAGCTTGCTCGTCCGGTCGAGCGCATCGCCGATCTGGCGGACCTGCGTCACAGACCCGTTGGTGCGGACCGCGTTCTGCAGGCTCTTGTGGCTGATGCGCAGCGAATCCCGCATCGACGCTGCGCCGGGATTCTTCAGCACCGCCGCCCGCGAGACGCCGGTCAATTGAGCCTTCAGGCGCTGTTCGAGCAGGAACCGGCGCTGCCGGAACATGTCGGAATTCAGTTTGCCTCCGCGCTTGAGCGTATCGACGTAGAGTTTTTCGAGGTCGGCGAAATCCGTCTTGATGCTCTTCAGCCGAATTTTCAGGTATTCACCCATGCCGCTGAAATTCTTCTCGACGTAATCCAGCTCGTCGTTCCTGCGCGAGATGGTGTTCAGCAGCGAGAACTCCTGATTGAAGAGGCGTGACTGGGAGCCCGTACCGCCGCTCGCTTCGTGGTCGAACTTCTGGCGCATCACCGAGACCGCGTCGCCGCGGTCGGGTTGCTCGTCGAGGCTGGGGATCAGCAGCAATTGGCCGCGGCGGATGGGATCGCCCGCCGACAGCCCGTTGACCCCGAGGAAGGACGACCGGATGTCCGGGGTCGGGTCGCGATAGATCAGCGAGCAGGACTCGCCGGCCGAGGTCGGATATTCCGCCTGCGCGAAGTAATATTTCGAATCGGGTCCCACGGATGCTTCTCCGTAGAGGGGTGCACGGAGCGGGGGCGACCGGCGGGCGATCTCACCGCGTCCTGCGCGAGGGGAAAGATCGAAGAGAAATGGTGCAGGTGGCAGACTACATCACCACCGTTGCGAGACAAGGCGTTCGCCGATGACGCGGTCCCCAGCGCCGTTCCCGGCCGCCACCCTCCTCGCCTGGTACGATCGCCACCATCGCCGTCTGCCCTGGCGGGTCGGCCCGGACGATCGGGCGGCGGGCGAGATCGCCGACCCCTACCGCGTCTGGCTGTCCGAGGTCATGTTGCAGCAGACCACGGTCGCCGCGGTGAAGAGCTACTTCGAGGCCTTCATCGTCCGCTGGCCGAGCGTCGCGGCACTCGCCGCCGCCGACGAGGCCGAGGTCACGAAGGCCTGGGCCGGCCTCGGCTACTATTCCCGCGCCCGCAATCTCCTCGCCTGCGCCCGCGCCGTCGTCGCCGATCACGGCGGCCGCTTCCCCGAGAGCGAGGAGGGGCTGCGAGCACTCCCCGGCGTCGGCCCCTACACCGCCGCGGCGATCGCCACCATCGCCTTCGACCGAGCGGCGACGGTGGTCGACGGCAACGTCGAGCGGGTCGTCGCTCGCCTCTTCGCGGTGGAGGCCGAGATGCCCGCCGCCAAGCCCGAGCTGCGCCGCCTCGCCGCGACGCTCACCCCGTCGCGGCGGCCCGGCGACTTCGCCCAGGCGATGATGGACCTCGGCGCCACCCTGTGCACGCCGAGGAAACCGGCCTGCGGCCTCTGCCCTTGGGCCGAAGGTTGCGCCGCCCGCGCCCTCGGCGCCGCCGAGACCTTCCCGCGCCGCGCCGCCAAACCGGGCCGTCCGACCCGCACCGGCTTCGCCTTCGTCGCGCTGCGCGCCGACGGTGCGGTGTTGCTGCGCCGCCGTCCGCCGAAGGGCCTCCTCGGCGGCATGAGCGAGCCGCCGGGATCGGCGTGGGTGGACCTGCGCCCCGGCGATCCGCCGGGTGGATCGGCCGTTCGGCCGCCGTTCGTCGCCGCGTGGGAGCGGATGCCGGGCGAGGTCGAGCACACCTTCACCCATTTCCACCTGCGCCTCGTGGTGATGCGGGCGCGGGTCGCCGCGACGACTCCGGCCCCGGACGGTCACTGGTGGTCGCCCGCCGGCGAGGTCGCCGGCGAGGCGCTGCCGACCGTCTTCCGCAAGGCGCTCGCCGCCGCCGGTGTCGAGTCGTCGGCGCCGTCACGGGCGAGGTGAGGGCGGGCACGGCGTCAGCCGGCCCGGAAGGCGCCGAGCATGGCGATCGCCCGCTCCGACAACGGCGTCGAGCGCCGCGTCGCCTCGTCGGTGAGCACCACCACCGAGATGCCGCGCGCCGCCAACCGCCCGTCCTGGAAGACCGCCTGTTCGAGCGTCATCGACGAGCGGCCGATCTTGCCCACCCGCGTGCCGATCTCCACCGTCCCCGGCCAGTTGATCTCGGCGACGAGATCGATCTCCAGACGGGCGAGCACCAACGACTGGCCGGGCTCGAGGAAGGGAGCCTCCGACGCCAGCAGCATCTCGACGCGGCCGGTCTCGAAGAAGGTGGCGAAGACGGCGTTGTTGACGTGGCCCTGCCGGTCGGTGTCGCCGTAGCGCAGCTTGTCGAAGGTGCGGGCGGGATAGTCGTCGAGAGTGGGAAGCGTGGTCATGCGGTGGTCCGTCACCGGTTGCTTCGGGAAGTGGCGACGATAGCCGACCGCGGGTCCGGCGTCTCGTCGCCGCGTTCCGGGACTTTGGTCACAGCCCGCGGCGACCGAAAGGATCCAGAGTCGGAGCCGCCGCCGAGGTCGGAACGGGGACACCGGCGGTCTCCCATGCCGAACCGTTCGAAGAGGCAGATCCCATGAAGACCATGTTCCTCGCGCTCGCGCTCGCCCTGCCGCTCGGCTTCTCCGCCGCCTCGGCCGCCGAGACGGCTTCGCCGACCCTCGACAAGGCGCGCACCGCCGTCGTCGTCACCGATCCCCAGAACGATTTCCTCGCCGAGAACGGCAAGCTCCACAAGCTGCTCGCCGAGAACCTGAAGGAACTCGGCACCGTCGACAACATCGAGAAGCTGATGAAGGCGGCCAAGCAGAACGGCATCGCCGTCGCCGTCGATCCGTTGGTCTACACCAACCTCGACGCCGAGTGGTCGCGGGCCGGCGTGCTCCAGCGCCAACTCCTCGACCTGAAGGCGTTGCACCGCGCCTCCCTCGACGATCCCAAGGGCTTCGAGGGTTCGGGCGCCGACTTCTTCGAGCACTACAAGCCCCTGATCCTCGACGGCCGCACCATCGTCGTGGCGCCCCACAAGATGTACGGGCCGGAGTCCAACGACCTCGTCTACCAGCTGCGCTCGCGCGGCATCGACACGGTGGTGCTCGCTGGCATGGTCGCCAATCTCTGCGTCGACAGCCACATGCGGGCGCTGATGGAGAACGGGTTCCGCGTCTGGGTGGTCAAGGACGCCGTCGGCGCCCCGGGTGCCGACGCCTACAAGGCGGCGCTGGTCAACTACGGCATGATCGCCAACGGCGTGCTGACCACCGCCGAGGCGGTCGCCGCGATGGGTCGCTGAGGCCGGAACGTGTCGCGGAGCCGAGGTCCCCCGGGCTCCGCGACGCCGATCTCGTCGGATCGTCCGGCGCCTTCAGGCGCCCTCGCCCATGGTGGTACGCATCTCGCGCCGCAGGTCGTCGATGAGCACCTGCCGACCGGCTCGCGTCGCGTGCCAGAAGGTCCAGCCGTTGCAGGCCTCGGCCTCCTGTACCAGGGCGCCGACCCGATGGATCGAACCGGTGTGACCGCCCGCCTCGAGGCTGCCGTCGATGCGCACACGGGCGCGATGGCGGCCGCGCGCGTCGGTGAGGATCTCGCCCGCGGTGACCAGCCCCGCCTCGATCAACGAGCCGAAGGGCACCCGCACCTCGGCCTTCTTGCCGCGCATCAGCTCGAGCGAAGCGGCGTCGTGCGGCACCACCGCATCGATGCGGGTCCGCGCCGCCTGCGCATAGGTGGTGTCGCGCTCGATGCCGACGAAGGAACGGCCGAGCTTCTTGGCCACGGCGCCGGTCGTGCCGGTGCCGAAGAACGGGTCGAGCACCACGTCGCCCGGGTTCGACGAGGAGAGCATCACCCGATGGAGCAGCCCTTCCGGCTTCTGCGTCGGGTGCACCTTGTCGCCGGCGTCGTCCTTCAGCCTCTCGCCGCCCGAGCAGATCGGGATCACCCAGTCCGACCGCATCTGGGTGTCTTCGTTGAAGGCTTTGAGAGCGTCGTAGTTGAAGGTGTACTTCTTGGCGCCCTGATCTCGTCCGGCCCAGATCAGCGTCTCGTGGGCGTTCTGGAACCGCCGGCCTTTGAAGTTGGGCATCGGATTGGTCTTGCGCCACACCACGTCGTTGAGGATCCAGAAGCCGAGGTCCTGGAGGATGGTGCCGACACGGAAGATGTTGTGATAACTGCCGATCACCCAGATCGTGCCGTTCGGCTTCAACACCCGGCGCACCGCCAGCAGCCAGGCGCGGGTGAAGGCGTCGTAGGCCTCGAAACTGTCGAACCGATCCCATTCGTCGTCGACCGCGTCGACCAGGCTCTGGTCGGGGCGATGCAACGTGCCGGCGAGCTGGAGATTGTACGGCGGGTCGGCGAAGACGAGGTCGACCGACTTCGCCGGCAACCTGTCGAGCTCGGCGACGCAATCGCCGACGAGGATGCGGTTCAGGAAGGGATGGATCGCAGACGCTTCGCGATGGGAAGTGTCGGGCGAGCCCGTTCGGACCGTCCTTGTACGCGACTGGGGCATGAACGCACTCGCCTGATACGCGGCTACTCGATGGCGTCATGGTTACCGATCGCGGTAAAGGGCAGGTAAAGGCGGATCGCGCTTCCACGCCGAATGGGAGATCGGCGCGACGCGCCCTTTTCGCCGCTCGTCCGCCACCCTACAAAGGGCGAACACCGCCCCTGCGAACGAGTCGGAACATCATGCTGGTCATCTTCGATTGCGACGGCGTCCTCATCGACAGCGAGATCGTCGTCGCTCGGCTCGAGGCCGAGGCGATGACCGAACTCGGCCTGCCGATGACCGTGGAAGCCGTCTGCGCCCGTTTCGCCGGCACCACCACCAAGGAGGTGTGGGAGACGGTGGAGCACGAACTCGGCCGCCCGCTGCCGCCCGGTTTCGTCGCGGCCCATCTCGCCCATGTCCGTGACGTCTTCTCTCGCGATCTGCGCGCCGTGCCCGGCGCCCGCGCCATGGTCGAAGGGCTCGGCCTGCCGGCCTGCGTCGCCTCCTCGACGCGGCTGCCCTCGCTCATCGACAACCTCGCAACCTGCGGCCTCGCCGAGCTCTTCGACGGCCGCATCTACTCGGCGAGTCAGGTGAAGCGCGCCAAGCCGGCGCCCGACGTCTTCATGTTCGCCGCCTCGCAGATGGGCGCCGATCCGGTCGACTGCCTGGTGATCGAGGATTCCGTCGCCGGCGTCACCGCGGCGCGGCGCGCAGGCATGAACGTCGTCGGCTTCGTCGGCGCCGGCCACGTCACCGCCGGTCTCGCCGACCGGCTGCGGACGGCGGGCGCGGCGGAGATCTTCGCCACGCATGCCGACCTGCCGCGCATCGTCGCGACCCATCTGCGGCGCTCCGCCGCCTGAAGGCCGGCGCGGCGAAGAAACGAGAGAAGGCCGGCCGTCCGCGCCGGCCCGGCGAGAAGGGAAGAGGCATGCCCAACGGCCACATCGACACGCCCGCCGTGCGTCCGTTCGAGGTCTTCGCCGAGGCGAAAGCGGCGGTCGACCGTCTGATCGGCCTCTACGACGAGGCGATCGCCTTCCTCAATCGGCGCTTCCGCGAGGTGATCGCCGGCGAACCGTTCGATGGACGCATCCGCGCCCACTATCCGGAATTGCGCATCACCATCGACACTCATGGCCGCCTCGACAGCCGCCTGTCCTTCGGCTACGTCCAGGCCCCCGGCGTCTACGCCACGACCGTCACCCGGCCCGATCTCTTCGCGCACTACCTCGAGGTGCAGATCGGCCAGCTCCTGGCCAATCACGGGGTCGGCGTCGAGGTCGGCTGGTCGGCGGTGCCGGTGCCGATCCATTTTGCGCTGCGCTCCGACGAGGGCCTGTCGTTCGAGGCGGCCGAACGTCTCGACCGCCCGTTGCGCGACGTCTTCGACGTGCCCGATCTCGCCGTCACCGACGACGCCATCGTCAACGGCACGCTCGAGGTCGCCCCCGGCGAGGCGGGGCCACTCGCCCCCTTCACCGCCCCGCGCGTCGACTATTCGCTCCACCGCCTCGCCCACTACACGGCGACCAGCCCGGAGCATTTCCAGAACTTCGTGCTCTTCACCAACTACCAGTTCTACGTCGACGAGTTCATCGCCTACGCCCGCGCCGCCGTCGAGGGTCCGGGGAGTGACTACGATGCCTTCGTCGAGCCCGGCAATCTCGTCTGGCGGGCGGGCTCGGCCGAGCCGGTGGAGGGCACCGCGCCGCCGCGCCTGCCGCAGATGCCGGCCTATCACCTGACCCGCAGGGGCCATTCCGGCATCACCATGGTCAACATCGGCGTCGGCCCCTCCAACGCCAAGACCATCACAGACCACGTCGCGGTCTTGCGCCCGCACGCCTGGGTGATGCTCGGCCACTGCGCCGGCCTCAGGAATTCGCAGAAGCTCGGCGACTACGTCCTCGCCCACGCCTATGTGCGCGACGACCACGTCCTCGACGCCGACCTGCCGTTGTGGGCCCCGGTGCCGGCTCTGGCCGAGATCCAGGTGGCGCTCGAACAGGCGGTCGCCGAGATCACCGGCCTGACCGGCTGGGAGCTGAAGACGGTGATGCGCACCGGCACGGTCGCCACCATCGACAACCGCAACTGGGAACTGCGCGACCAGCGCGAACTGGTCGAGCGCTTCTCGCAGTCGCGCGCCATCGCCCTCGACATGGAATCGGCGACGATCGCCGCCAACGGCTTCCGCTTCCGCGTCCCCTACGGCACGCTGCTCTGCGTCTCCGACAAGCCTCTGCACGGCGAGTTGAAGCTGCCCGGCATGGCGAGCGAGTTCTACCGCCGCCAGGTCGGCCAGCATCTCAGGATCGGTATCCGCGCCATGGAGAAGCTGCGCTCGATGCCGGCGGAGAAGATCCACTCCCGCAAGCTCAGGAGCTTCGAGGAAGTGGCGTTCCAGTGAGGGCCGCCGCCCGCGTTCACTTCGCCAGATCGATGGCGCCGTAGCAGTCCGGGCCCTTCCACTGGGCGGTGACGCGGTTCGCCGTCACTTTGCCGGTGAAGGTGATGGTGCCCTTGTCGGAGGGCTTCGTCGCGGTGAAGGAGCCGTCGGACTTGACGGTGCCGCTGCCCGGCGCCGCCGCGCCCTCGTAGACGGCGCCGTCGAGGCGGATGTCCGACCCGGAGACGATGGCGTTCATCGAGGTGACGCCGGCACAGACCGGGTCGCGGCCGCCGGCGACCGAGGAGGCGCCGCGATAGACACCGTCGGCGAGCGCCGGGGCGGTGGCGGTGAGGAGAGTGGCGAGGGCGAGCACGGTCGAACGCATGGGTCACGGATCCTGACGGGGCCACGGCGGGCGAGGGGGGGTCGCCGACAGGTTAGCCCCTGCACGTCGCCCGGTCACGATCCTTCCTGCACCATCCACCGCGGCGTCGTCTTCCGGCCGCGGCATTCGCGGCCGATGGCGCCCCCCCCCGCGCCGATCCCCCGCATGGCGCGCCGCCGCCGTCGGTGCGATCATCGCGAAGTCGGGTGAGAGGAGATCCGCCATGACCCCGAAATCGAAAGCCGTCATCCTCGCCGTCGCGACGGCGGTGGTGCTCGCCTTCTCCACCGAGGCCGCCTTCGCCTGGGCCTGCCACGCCAAGAGCCGTCTCGGCGAGGGCTGGGGCTATTCCCCGGTGCTGCAGACGGCGCGCGAGGAGGCCAAGCTCAAATGCATGGCGACGACGCCGCGCCGGCTCGCCTGCCGTATCGTCGCCTGCACCCAGAAGGGACCGAGCTTCACCTTCGGTCGGTGACCTCGTCGCGGCCGATGCGGCGGCGTGGCGCGAGGTCGTCGCGCCGCGCGACGAGGCCCGCCTCGCCGCGCAGGATCGCCTCGGCCGCCGGCAGATAGTGGTCCGAACCCTCCGGGTGCAGCACCAGTCCCGGCAGGACGACGGGGCGCGCCCGTGAACCCTTGATCGCGGTGACGATCAGCCGATGGGCCGGCGCCGCGGCGCGCGGATGCACCGGCAGGATCGACGCCGCCCCGAAGCGTCCGGCCAGACCGGCGAGGATGTCGCCGAGGCCGCCGCCCTCGAAGATCAGCGACAGCCACCCGTGCGGGGCGAGTGTCGCCGCCGCCACGCGCAGCCAGTCGCCGAGCCCGCCTTCGGCGAGCACGTGCGCCTCGGCGCGCGCCTCGCGGGGCGACGCTCGGACCGTGCGTGCCGGGTGGTACGGCGGATTGCAGATCACGTGAGCGGCGCTCTCGCGTGGCAGGACCGCCTCGCGCGCCTTCGCCGGACCGAGGAGATCGACCGCCACCACCCGCGCCCGGTCGGAGAGGCGGTTGCGGGCGATGTTGGCCGCCGCCGCGCCGAGCGCCACCTCGTCGCGTTCGGCGAGCCACACCGTCGCCCCCGGCGCGCGGACCGCCGCCGCGAGCCCCGCGGTTCCCACCCCGGCGCCGAGATCTACGAGCGGACCGGGCGCCTCCTCGGGCACGGTCGCGGCGAGGAGGATCGCATCGAGGCCGGCGCGGTGGCGACCGGTCGCCGGCTGTTCGATGATCAGCCGTCCGCCGAGGAAGCGGTCGACGGTGGTCGTGACCGGGGGAGGGGGGGCGCTCACGCCGATTCGGGCCTCAGTTCGTCGCCGAGCCCGGCGTCGGTCAGCAACCGGCGCGCTCGAGACACCTCGTCGGCGTCGACCATCACCCGCCGGGCGAAGATGCCGATCGAGCCCTCCAGCACCGACATGTGGCGGTCGGCGACGAAGTGCACGATGTCGGCCCCGGTGAGCAGAGCCTCGACGGTGGCGATCAGGACCGGGTCGTTGGAACGGACGAGTTCTTCCATCGGCGCCTCTCTCTCGCGTCGATCCTAGAGCATGTCCGGACGGGACGGAACGCCGCCCGCGCCCACACCGAGGCGCGGGTCCCGTGCGCCGGACGCGCCGCCGCCGTGTCCGAGCGTCCCTTGTGGGCTTTCGCCACCCCGCCTATTCTCGCCCGGCGGTCCGGGACCGGTGGGACAAATCGGCGGATCGACGGCGGTGCTTGCTTTCGGGTAGTGACGGCGGTCGCCGATGGATGGTATCGCGCGAGGTCGAGAGCCCTCCGCGCGCGGCGGGCCGGTGAACGGGAGTGTCGACGTGGGCGTGGTGGTTTCTCTCGAAGACGGCAAGAAGCGTCCGGAAGCCTCGATCGAGCCTCTGGTGAAGCTCGTCGCCGCCGACATGGACCGCGTCAACGCGCTGATCCTGTCGAAGGCCGGCTCGGACGTCACCATGATCCCCGAGGTGGCCAACCACCTGATCTCCTCCGGCGGCAAGCGGCTGCGGCCGATGCTGACGCTGGCGGCGGCGCAGATGTGCGGCCACGAGGGCGACGGCCACATCAAGCTCGCCATGGCGGTCGAGTTCATGCACACCGCGACGCTGCTCCACGACGACGTCGTCGACGAGAGCGACATGCGCCGCGGCAAGCTCGCCGCCCGCAAGCTGTGGGGCAATCAGGCGAGCGTGCTCGTCGGCGACTTCCTGCTCGGCCAGGCCTTCCGCGTCATGGTCGAAGTGGGCAGCCTGCAGGCGCTCGGCATCCTCTCCGACGCGGCCGCCGTGATCGCCGAGGGCGAGGTGATGCAGCTCGCCGCCGCCAAGAACATGGCGACCACCGAAGACGAATACATGGCGGTGATCCGCGCCAAGACCGCGGCGCTGTTCTCCGCCGCCGCGGAAGTCGGCCCGGTCATCGCCGGGCGCGGTCGCGACGAGGAGGCGGCGTTCCGCTCCTACGGCAACAACCTCGGCCTCGCCTTCCAGCTGATCGACGACGCCCTCGACTACGGCGGCTCCTCGGCGGCGCTCGGCAAGAACGTCGGCGACGACTTCCGCGAGGGCAAGATCACACTTCCCGTGGTGCTGGCCTATCGCCGCGGCTCCGACGAGGAACGCGCCTTCTGGAAGCGCTGCCTCCAGGACGGCGGCGCGACGGAAGCCGACCTGCCGACGGCGATCAAGCTGCTGAAGAAGCACGAGGCGATCGAGACGACGGTCGAACGCGCCCGCCACTACGGCGCCATGGCCAAGGACGCGCTGGCGCCGTTCAAGGACGGCCCCCACAAGCGGGCCCTCCTCGACGTGGTGGAGTTCTGCGTCAGCCGGGTGCATTGAGGGCTAGGGCGGAGGGTCCCCTCACGGGCTCTCCGGCCAATTCTGAGCGGTGTGGATCACCGTGAGGATCTCGATCGAGGTCGGCCTCACGCGATACGGCACGATGTAGGGAACATCGGCGAACACCAGCTCGCGCGTTCCCGCGATGCGTCCGACCCGCCCGATGGCGGGTTGCCCACCGAGAAGCTCCACGCCGGATACGATGCGCGCCACCACGCGGGCCGCGGCCATACGGTCGTCCCGCGCGATGTGGGCCCCGACCGCGTCCAAGCGCCGGACCGCCCTGACCGTCCAGCGGATCGTCCGTGTCATCCCTCGCGCCCCGGCGTCACGTATTTGGCGACGACGCGGGCGAGATCGTCGGCAGAGGCGAACTCACCCCGATCCGCTTCCGCCATCCCGGCCTCGATCTCGGCGATCTGCCACTCCTCACGGGCGAGATAGTCGTCGATCGCCTGCGCAGCCAGATAGGAGCGCGGCCGGTCGAGCTTCTCCGCCAACAGATCGAGCCTGCGGGTCTTCTCGTCGTCGAGACGCACGGTGAAGGCGGTCATGGGGCGAGGACCTCACTGGTTCTGGGTGGTTCTCGCTGATTGTCGGGGAACCCCGGTGGTGCGTCAAGCCGAGCCTTGGTCTTCCGGAGGAAGCATCGCCCGAGAGGATCGGCGCACGTCGATCGGGAGGAACTCGCCACGGCGGCCCTTCTCCCCTCGCGGGAGAAGGTGCCCGAAGGGCGGATGAGGGGCTGGCCTCTCCACGCATCGCAGAGTTTTCGAGACCGATCCGGCTGCCGCTTCGCAGCTCCCCCTCATCCGACCGCTTTGCGGCCACCTTCTCCCGCGAGGGGCCTCTGCGAAATTCCGAAAGGGGGCGAGTTGGATCCTTTCGCTGCCACCCCCTCGGCTGTCGTCCCCGGCGAGCGAAGCGAGGGAAGGGGACCCATCGGCGTCTCAACTCATTGAAAAGGCGATGGATCCCCTTCCCCTCCGCTTCGCTCCGGCCGGGGATGACGGCCTCGTATGGTGTCGGATTGCGGGGACTGCTGAGCCGCTTTCGGCATCGTCTCGAACTACGCAAAGGTCCCGCGAGGGGAGAAGGAAGACGGGGGCTTCCCTAGGCCGTGCATGAACCGAACCTCTCCGTGCGATTGCCTGATGTCTCGTTCTCGCGATCGAGGTCAAATCCGCGGGTGCTCGGTTGCGGATCGGAAGAGCTTGAGCAAGCGATAGGCGGTCCGATCGCCGGAGTTGGCGACCAGACTAGGCAATACCGGCGCGCCTAACGATACAAGGAGGCCGCTCACTTAAAGGCTTCACCTTTATGTCTTACAAGTAGTCCCCACATTTCGTCTTCTGATTCGTTTGTGAAGCATACGGCACCGGCTCTGATGAGGTAGCGACGAAGTTCATCATCTTTCTCAAATCCCGGCAAATGATGTTTAATTTTGGAAAATGATCGCATGTTGTAAGTGCCGTCACTCAATAGAACCCTAATTGCGGCCTCTGTTGCGAATTCAAGCTTGAATTCGCGCTCCATCTTCTCTCGGTTGAAGCTAATTGTCAGACGAGTTGTTAGCCAGGCAACGACACCGGACACGAGGGCGGCAACGACGGTCGGACCTGTGAACGCAACCCAATCCATGAGACACCTCCATATGATTGACGAATGACGCTATCACACGCGATCCGAAATACATGTGTTAGTGGCTCCCGTCTCTGCCTCCGAACGAAAAGGGGCACCCGAAGGCGCCCCTGAAGTCATCCTGCCAACAACCTCGCCCCTCACTTCCTGTGCAGCAACGCCGCCTGCGCCGCCGCCAATCTCGCGATCGGCACGCGGAAGGGCGAGCACGAGACGTAGTCCAGCCCGACCGTCTCGCAGAAGCGCACCGAGGCCGGGTCGCCGCCGTGTTCGCCGCAGATGCCGAGCTTGATCCCCGGGCGGGTCTTGCGGCCGCGCTCGGCGGAGAGCTCGATCATCGAACCGACGCCGATCTGGTCGAGGGTGACGAAGGGGTCGTGCTCGAGGATCCCGGCCTTCAGATAGGCGTTGAGGAACTTCGAGGCGTCGTCGCGCGACAGGCCGAAGGTGGTCTGCGTCAGGTCGTTGGTGCCGAAGGAGAAGAACTCCGCCGTCTCGGCGATCTTGTCGGCGGTGATCGCCGCCCGCGGCAGCTCGATCATCGTGCCGACGTGATAGTCGAGCTTCACGCCGGTGGCCTTCGCCACTTCCGCCGCCACCCGATCGATACGGGTCTTGACGAAGTCGAGCTCCGACTTGATGCCGACCAGCGGCACCATGATCTCCGGCACCACGTGCTCGCCGGTCTCCTTGCCCGCCTGGATGGCGGCCTCGAAGATGGCGCGCACCTGCATCTCGTAGATCTCGGGGAAGGTGATCGCCAGACGCACGCCGCGATGGCCGAGCATCGGGTTGAACTCGTGCAGCGCCTCGGCCCGGTCCTTGAGCTTCTCCGGGGCGACGCCCATGGCGGCGGAGACCTCGGCGACCTCCTCGTCGGTCTTGGGCAGGAACTCGTGCAGCGGCGGGTCGAGCAGGCGGATGGTCACCGGCAGGCCGCGCATGATCTCGAACAGTTCGACGAAATCCCTGCGCTGCATCGGCAGGAGCTTGGCCAGCGCCTCGCGCCGCTCCTTCTCGGTGTCGGCGAGGATCATCTCGCGCACCGCGACGATGCGGCCCTCGTCGAAGAACATGTGCTCGGTGCGGCACAGGCCGATGCCCTCGGCGCCGAAGGAGCGGGCCATGCGCGCGTCGGCCGGGGTCTCGGCGTTGGCGCGCACCTTCATGCGGCGCACCTCGTCCGCCCAGCCCATCAACAGGGCGAAATCGCCCGAGAGTTCCGGCCGCTGCATCGGCACCGCGCCGAGCAGCACCTCGCCCTGGCCGCCGTCGATGGTGATCTTGTCGCCGCGCTTCAGCGTCACGCCGTCGGCGGCCATGGTGCCGCTCGCGTAGTCGATGCGGATCGATCCGGCGCCGGAGACGCAGGGCTTGCCCATGCCGCGGGCGACGACCGCCGCGTGGCTGGTCATGCCGCCGCGGGTGGTCAGGATGCCCTCGGAGGCGTGCATGCCGTGGATGTCCTCCGGGCTGGTCTCGACGCGCACCAGGATGACCCTGCGGCCGGCCTGGGTGGCGGCTTCCGCCTCTTCGGAGGAGAAGACGATCTCGCCCGAGGCCGCACCGGGCGAGGCCGGCAGGCCGGTGGCGAAGAGCTTGCGCTCCGCCTTCGGGTCGATGGTCGGATGGAGGAGCTGGTCGAGACCGGCCGGATCGATGCGGCGGATCGCCTCCTCCTTGGTGATCAGGCCCTCCGCCACCATGTCGACCGCCATCTTCAGCGCCGCCTTGGTGGTGCGTTTGCCGATGCGGCACTGGAGCATCCACAGCTTGCCGCGCTCGACGGTGAACTCGACGTCCTGCATGTCGCGGTAGTGCTTCTCGAGCCGCTGGCAGATCGCCGCGAATTCGGCGTAGGCCGCCGGCATCACCGTCTCGAGGCTGGGCTTGTCGGAGCCGGCCAGGAGGCGGGCGTGCTCGGTCAGGTTCTGCGGCGTGCGGATGCCCGCCACCACGTCCTCACCCTGGGCGTTGACCAGGAACTCGCCGTAGAGGGCGTTCTCGCCGGTCGACGGGTTGCGCGAGAAGGCGACGCCGGTCGCCGAAGTCTCGCCCATGTTGCCGAAGACCATCGCTTGGACGTTGACCGCGGTGCCCCAGCTCGCCGGGATGTCGTGGAGCCGCCGATAGGTGACGGCGCGGGCGTTCATCCAGGAGCCGAAGACGGCGCCGATCGAGCCCCACAGCTGTTCGCGCGGATCCTGCGGGAAGGGCTTGCCGAGTTCGCGCTCGACCAGCGCCTCGTATTCGACGATCACCGCCTTCCAGTCGTCGGCGCCGAGGTCGGTGTCGAGGACGTAGCCGTGGTCCTGCTTGTAGGTGTCGAGGATCTCCTCGAAGTCGTGATGCTCGAGGTTCAGCACCACGTTGGAATACATCTGGATGAAGCGGCGATAGCTGTCGTAGGCGAAGCGCTCGTCGCCGGCGACCTTGGCGATCGCCTTCACCGTGACGTCGTTGAGGCCGAGGTTGAGGACGGTGTCCATCATGCCAGGCATCGAGGCACGGGCGCCGGAGCGCACCGAGACGAGAAGCGGGTCGTTCTCGTCGCCGAAGTTCTTGCCGGTGATCTTCGCCATCTTGGCGAGCGCCGCGTCGACCTGACTCTCGAGCTCGGCCGGATATTGCCGGTCGTTGGCGTAGAAGGCGGTGCAGACCTCGGTGGTGATGGTGAAGCCCGGAGGTACGGGAATGCCGAGATTCGACATCTCCGCCAGATTGGCACCCTTGCCGCCGAGCAGGGACTTCATTTCGGCGGTACCTTCCGCCGACCCATCCCCGAAGGTGTAGACCCACTTGGTCATGCGACGACTCCCGTCTCGAGATCGCGGCTGTCCGCGAGGGGGCCGAGTTGCACCCCGCGCGACCGCTCGACTTTCGTCACGTGGTTTGCATCCGCGAGGAGGCGCTGGCAAGTCGTTTAACCGCATACACGCCGCACTCCCCGCCCGACCCCGCGTTCCGTCGAGGGCTTCGGTCGAAGGAACTGAAATATCTTCGAGATGCGATCGGAAATGCCGACGTCGCAAGTGCCTTCACAAGCGGACACAAACCCGCCATTCTGCCGTCGTTCGATCGGGCGGTTCGGCCGACCCCCTCCGGAGCGGCCGGAGACGGCCGGATCCGCGCGTGGCGCCGGCCATCGCGCGAATCGCCGTGATCATGCGGTTCCGCGCCGCTTTCGCCGGCGCGCGCCGCGCCGAGGATCGGGTGTTCGGCCGAACGTCCGCGCCGACACTCTGGGAGCTTCCCGCGTATGGATCGTGACTTGGAGAATTGCCGCCGCGACGCTTCGTCGCCCGACCGGTCGAATGAGCCGTCGCGTGGTCACCGTCGTTCGCGGCTCGCCCTTTCGGTGATGGCGTTGGTCGGCTTCCTCGGGTCGGGTGCGGCCGAGGCCAAGCCGATGATCGATCTGTTGTCGGTCTTCACTCCGCCGACGCTCGCGGGCAACTATCTCGCCGGCCGCTTCGCCTCCTCGTCCCGCGACATCGGCTCCGCCGCCGGCTACTTCCAGACCGCGCTGGCGCTCGATCCCGGCAATCCGGTGCTGATCGAGCGCACCTTCCAACTGCTCGTCGCCGACGGCCGGATCAAGGACGCCGTTCCGGTGGCCGAGCGCCTCGTCGCTCGCGACAAGGGGCACGCCCTCGCCCGCCTCGTGATCGGCGTCGACGCGATGAAGCGCGGTCAATGGGACCGCGCCCGCGGCCAACTCCAGCAGACGACGCCGCGCCCGCTCACCGACCTCACCGTCGCGGTGCTCACCGCCTGGGCGCAGGTCGGCAAGCGCGACACCGCCGGGGCCCTGAAGACCATCGACAAGGTCGACGGTCTCGATTGGTACGCGGTCTTCAAGAACTTCCACGGCGCGCTCATCGCCGAAATCGGTGGGCAGAAGGCGGATGCGGCCGAGCGCATGGCCGCCGCCTACGGGTCCGACAAGCGGGCGTTGCGGGTGGTGGAGGCGCAGGTGCGTTTCCTGGCGCGCCAGAAGAAGACAACCGAGGCGCTCGCCGCCATCGCCGAATTCGAGAAGCTGCTTCCCGACCATCCGGTGATCGAGGCTCTCAGGGCAGAGATCGAAGCGGGCAAGACGCCGGCGCCGCTCCTCACCACGCCGCAGGCCGGCGCGGCCGAGTTCCTCTACGGTCTCGGCTCGGCCATGGGGCGCGACGGCGGCGAGGACATCGCCGCCATCTACCTGCAACTGGCGTTGTGGCTGACCCCGGACGCCGAACTGCCGACCATCGCGCTCGCCGGGTTGCAGGGGCAGTTGAAGCAGTACGACAAGGCCATCGCCCTCCTCGACCACATCCCGACGGATTCGAAGCTGCGCCCGCTCGCCGACATCCAGATCGGCCGCTATCACGCCGTCGATCAGAACTACGATGAGGCCTCGAAGCACCTCAGGGCGGTGGTCGATCGCAAGCCGAAGGATCTCGACGCCATCCAGGCGCTGGGCGACGTGCTGCGCGCCGACAAGAAGTTCGCCGAGGCCGCCGAGATCTACACCCGCGCCGTCGGTCAGATCGGCAAGCCGACGAAGGGCGACTGGCAACTCTTCTATTACCGCGGCATCGCCTTCGAACGCACCAAGCAGTGGCCGAAGGCGGAGGCCGACTTCGACGAGGCGCTGCGCCTGCAGCCCGACGAGCCGCACGTGCTCAACTACCTCGGCTATTCCTGGATCGACATGGGCCAGAACCTCGAGAAGGGTCTGTCGCTGGTCAAGAAGGCGGTCGAACTCAAATCCGACGACGGCTACATCGTCGACAGTCTCGGTTGGGCCTACTACAAGCTCGGCCGCTACGACGAAGCGGTGAAGGAGCTCGAGCGGGCGATCCTGCTCAAGCCCGACGATCCGGTGATCAACGACCACCTCGGCGACGCCTACGCCAAGGTCGACCGCTTGCGCGAAGCCACTTTTCAGTGGCGCCATGCGCTCGACATGAAGCCCGAGGCGGAAGAGGTTCCGAAGATCGAGAAAAAGCTCGACGACGCCGGGAAGCTGCTGTGGAAGGCGCAACTGGACAGCGGTGCCGAGATCATGTCCGTCGATGCGCGCAAGGCGGCGGCCGAGGCGGAGGCCGCGGCGCGGGCGGTCGTGCCTCCCGAACTGACGCCGCCGGCGGCACCTGCCGCACCCGCCGGCGAAGCTCCGCCGAAGGTTCAGTGAGCGCCGCGGCGATGGCCGGGGCCTTCTCTTCGGCCGACCCGCTCCGGGAGACGGCACCGGCCAAGATCAACCTGGCGCTGCACGTCACCGGCCGCCGCACCGACGGCTACCACCTGATCGACACGCTGGTCGTCCACGGGGTCGCCGCCGACGAAGTTCGGGCGCTACCTCTCGCGGCGGAACCCGGGGACGGGGAGAGGGAGGGACCGCCGATCGCCCTCACGCTCACCGGCCGCTTCGCCGCCGGTCTCGATGCCGGGCCGGACAATCTGGTGCTGCGCGCCGCCCACCTCCTCGAACGGGAAGCCCGCGGGACGGGCCGCCCGCTCGCCCCCGTCGCGCTGACCCTCGACAAGCGCCTGCCGATCGCCTCCGGCATCGGCGGCGGCTCGTCGGATGCGGCGGCGACGTTGCGATTGCTGAACCGCCTCTGGCGGCTCGACCTGTCGCCGGCTCGCCTCGCCGAGATCGCGTTGCCGCTCGGCGCCGACCTGCCGATGTGCGTCCACGGCGTACCGCTGCGGGCGCGAGGCATCGGCGAGACCATCGACCTTCTGCCCGCGATCCCGTCCCTGCCGATGGTGCTGGTCAACCCCGGAGTGGCGGTGGCGACGCCGGCGGTGTTCCGCGCGCTGGAGCGGCGCGACAACCCCGGCCTGCCGACGCTGCCCGATCGCTTCCGCGACGGCGGGGATCTCGTCGCCCGGCTCGCCGCCACCCGCAACGACCTCGAAGCCCCGGCTGTTCTCCTCGCCCCGGTGATCGGCGAAGTGCTGGCGCGGCTGCGCGCCGCCGCCGGTTGCCGCCTCGCCCGCATGTCGGGCTCCGGGGCGACCTGCTTCGCCGTCTTCGACACGGCCGAGGATGCCGGCGTCGCCGCCGCCGCGATGCCGGCGGAGTGGTGGGCCGTCGCCGGCGTGTCGTGACCGCCTCGTCGAACGTCTCGAGCCCGCCCCCTTCACCTCGCCCCGTGGCCGTGCCATCACGGGGTGTCATGACTCGTGCCCCGATCCCGACCCTCGACCAGATCCGTGCCGGCGGCAAACCGGCGGTCGCGCGTGCCCTGTCGGCGATCGAGATCGCCCACGGCAGCGCCGAACTCGCCCGCCTGCTCGACGCCTGCACCGCCGATCCGGCGGGCGACGTCCTCGGTCTCACCGGACCTCCGGGCGTGGGAAAGTCGACGCTGACCAACGCGCTCATCGCCGAGGCGCGGCGGGCCGGACGCACCGTCGGCGTCGTCGCCGTCGACCCGTCATCGCGCTTCACCGGAGGCGCCCTGCTCGGCGATCGCACCCGGCTGCGCACCGACCCCGACGACCGGGGCGTCTTCGTCCGTTCCATGGCGGCGCGCGACCGGCTCGGCGGCCTCTCCGACCACGCGGTGGCGGCGATCGTGCTGATGCGGGCGGTCTACGATCTCGTCGTGGTGGAGAGCGTCGGCATCGGCCAGTCGGAGGGCGACATCGCCTTCGTCGCCGACACCGTGCTGCTCTGCATCCAGCCCGGCTCGGGCGACAGCCTGCAGTTCATGAAGGCGGGCGTCATGGAACTGCCGGACGTCGTCTGCGTCACCAAGGCCGACATGGGCGAGCCCGCCCGCCGCGCCATGGCCGACGTCGCCGGTGCGCTCACCCTCGCCGAACACGAGCCCGGCGCCTGGGTCGCCCCGGTGGTTCTGGTCTCGGCGGCGAGCGGAGCCGGGCTCGCCGAACTCGCGGCGGCGGTCACCGCCCACCGCGCCCATCTCGGCGGAGCCGGACGCCTGGCGTGCCGCCGTACGGCTCAGGCGCGCCATTGGGTCGAGGACGCGATCCGGGTGCGCTTCGGTGTCCGAGGCCTCGCCGTGGTCGACGTCGCCACGGCGTTGGCGGCGACCGGAGGCCCGTTCGGCGCCATCGCCCGCCTCGATGCCGATCTCGCCGCACGCCTCGCCGCCGCGCGCTGACCCGCGACCCACCGTTCACCATCACGTCGCCCGAATTTCGCCAGCCGGCCGCCACGAACCGCGGTTTTCCGCGATTTCGACGGGATCGATCGCTGATTTAACGTTTTCTCGAGGTTACTCGGCGATCATCGGAGCGTTCGGGAAACACCTCTCGGTCGTTGCCGTTCGGCAACGCCGCCGGTGCGCCCGCTGGTTCGGAGTTCGTATCGAGTCATGCCGAATGAGCTGAGCCGCCGCCGTGCGGTCCGACGGGTCGGTCTCCTCCCGCGTCTGCGGGCGGCCCCCGTTCTTCTTCTCGGCCTCGTCGCCGTCGCCGTCGTCGGGCGGGCCCCGCCGACGGATGCGCCTGTCCACTGGACGGTGCGCGACGCCTCCGGTTGGATGGCCGAATTCGACACCCTGAGAGATCAACGCAGCGCCCTGATCGCCGCTGCGTCGCCGGTCGCCGCCTCCCCCCGGGGCGACCGCTTGGCCGCGGCCACGACCGCGCCCGCTCCGCTGTCCTCCGCCGGCGCCTCCCCCGCGCCGGCGGAGGTCGCGACGGCGCCGATCGTGGTGGCCGAGGCCGACTTCCTGCCGCGCGACGAGCGCAAGCGCGTGCCGCGCGACGTCGTCGATCCCGACATCACCGGCGCCGTGCCCGGTGTGAGGCGCCCGGCCATGGTGCCGGTCGAGGTCGCCCCGACCGTCAATCGCACCGGCAAGGGCGATCGCCTGTTGGCGCCGCAGCTCCTCGGCCGCACCACTGAGCGCGACCTCTTCGTCAAGCCGACCCTCGCCACCATCCCGCCCTCCCAAGAGGGGTGGCCGCCGCTGGTCACCGTCGCCTCGTTGATCGCCCCGCAGCCGGCGGAGACGCTGCCCCGTCTCGCGCTCGCCGTGCCGGGCGCTCCGGTCGAGGACGGTCGCATCGTCGTCGCCATGATCCGCACCGGCCCCGGCCGCGTCGTCACCCAGTCGGCCGTCGCCGCCTATGGCGATCGCGACGTCGCTCGTGCCCGCGCCACCGGCCGTCCGCTGTTGCCGCCGGTCCCGGAGGCGCAGATGGCCGCCGCGAGTCCGCGCACCCGGGTCTGGACCCAGCCGCAGGTCCCCGAGATCGGGTATGCCCGTCGCACCGCCGATGGCATCCTCGCCCGCTTCCGCGCCGTCCTCGGCGACGAGCCGGATCCTGCGCCGAAGGCGAGGACCGCGGCCGAGGAAGCCGCCGAGATGGGCCCCTGAGGGGCGTCGTCGCCGGATCGTTCCGAGTTCGCATCACCCGGGCGCCTCGCTGCATCGAGGCGCCCTTTTCGTCTCGGCCGCGAACGATGTGCCCGCGTCGGCTCGGCGAGCCGCCGCCGTGCGGTGGGAGCGCTCCGCCGCGGGATCGTGCCGCGGCACCGCCATTCGGCCGGCGCCGAACATTCGGCCGGCGCTGAACATTCGGGTTGCGTCGCGTTCGATGGTTCGATATTTCCAGAAGCATGGAATTCGATGAGATCATCGAAGCGCTCTCGGCGCTGGCGCAGGCGACGCGGTTGACGGTTTTCCGCCGGCTCGCGGTGGCCGAACCCGGCGGCATGCCCGCCGGCGATCTGGCGCGCGATCTGGGTGTCCCGCCGAACACCCTGTCGAGCCACCTCGCGGTGCTGGCGCGCGCCGGTCTCGTCGCGGCCGAGCGGCGGGGACGGTTCGTCGTCTACCGCGCCGTCGTCGCCCGTCTCGGCGATCTGACCGCGGCGCTCACCGCCGACCGTTGCGGCGGACGGCCGAACCTGTGCATCGATACCAACCTTTCGACCCCCGAGCGGAGCCCGACATGTCCGACGTCGTCATCTACCACAATCCCTCATGCGGCACTTCGCGCAACGTCCTCGCCATGATCGAGAACGCCGGCGTCACCCCGACGGTGGTGCTCTATCTGAAGACCCCACAGAGCCGCGTCGAACTCGAAGCGTTGATCGCGAAGCTGGGCGTGCCGGTGCGCGCGATCCTGCGCGAGAAGGGCACGCCCTTCGCCGAACTCGGGCTCGGCGATCCGTCGAAGACCGACGCCGAACTGATCGATGCCATCCTCGCCCATCCGATCCTGATGAACCGGCCGATCGTCGTCTCCGACAAGGGGGCGAAGCTCTGCCGTCCCTCCGAAGCGGTGCTCGACCTGTTGCCGCCCCAGAAGGGCGCCTTCGCCAAGGAGGATGGCCAGCAGGTGGTCGACGCCTCCGGCGATCGCGTCGTCTGACGCGATCCTTCCTCCACGACGAAGTGCCGGTGGTGCGGTCGGTGGTGTGGATCTTCGAACGGTGCCGCGGCCAGCGCGAGGCGGGTTCACGGTGGAACGGTGCGTCGCTCGCTGCATGAGCGGTGGTGGTCCGCGCCGCCTGCCGCTATGATCACCACGCCAGACGAGGTCGATCGAGCCATGCCAGACGATCCCTTCTCCGCCGGTGTCGAGCAGTTTTCCCGCGCCATGGCGCTGCCCTGGCGTCTGCTGCCGCGCCCGACGGGGGACGCCTTCCTCGCGGCCTTCCGTCACCGCAACGCCCTGCTCGACGCGCTTTTCTACGACGTGCACCTCGTCACCGCCGAGGAGGCGGAAGCTCTCGCTCCCTCGAAGGCCCGGGAGGGTACGATCCTGATCGTCCCGCCGACGGGTGCGGGCTCGCTCAAAGTCTGCTCCACCGTCGAGAGCTGGCTCGACGCCGGGGGTGACGCGATCTCCACCCTGACGGTCGCCGGCGTCGGCTCCTCGGCGCTCGGCACCGCCGCTTTCGCCCGCAACGTCGCCGATGCGGTCGGTGCGCCGGTCGCGGCCGTGGTCTCCGGCTATGGCCTCGCCGATCTCGTCACCGAGGCGACCGGCGGGTTCCTCTGGTTCGCCGGGCTCACCACCCTGCACGACCTCTGGGAGCGCCTCGACCGTTCGCTCGACCGGATCCGCGACGCGGCCACCGACCCGCTCGCCGCCGGCTCCGATCCGATCGTCGCCGAGCGCGACTCCGACGTGGTCCGCGCCCTGCTCTGCGAGCGGCGGGCGAAGTTCGACCTGATCGTCGCCCACTCCAAGGGAAACATGGTGGTGGGCGAGGCGCTGCACGCCCTCCAGCGCGAGGATCGCGTCCGCGCCGACCTGATCGGCGAGACCGTCCACATCGTCTCGATCTCGTCGCGGCTGCAGATGCCGCGCTCCTGCCGGCAGGTCACCGAGATCGTCGGGCGATGGGATCTGATCGGCAGCTTCGCCACCCGGCGCGACGGCCCTCCCGACGTGGTCGTCCCCGACGCCTGGCACCACACCAACACCGAACTCTACGGCCACCTGCCGGTGACGAAGGTGTTGAAGGAGGTACTGGCGCACGACCCGCCGCCGCTCGCCACGAAGTGAGGTCGAAGGCGGGCGTCACGGGCGGGATCGGCGTCGAGCCGCGTTCCCGCGCCGACGCCCGGCGCCCGCTCACCGCTTCTTGCGCGCCCTGAGGAACGCCTCGAGCTCGGCGTCGCCGCCTTCGGGCAGCACGACGCGCGGCTTGACGTAGAGGTTGCCGCGGCCGCCGAGCTTCGTCGGCAGTCCCTTACCCTTGAGGCGCAGCGCCTTGGTCCCGGTGGTGCCGGCGGGCAGCGTCAATTCGACCGGTCCCTCGAGCGTCTCCACCCGGATCCGCCCGCCGAGCATCGCGTCCTCGAGCGTCACCGGCACGTCTCCCTCGAGGTCGTGGCCGTCGACGTGGAAGAGCGGGTGGCGCAGGAAGGCGACGGTGACGATGGCGTCACCTGCTCCGCCGCCGCCGGGTTGGCCCTGTCCCTTGAGACGGATCTGCTGCCGGTCGGAGACGCCCTCCGGCAGGGCGACCTCGAGAGTGCGCCCGGTCGGAAGCTCGACCCTCACCTTGTCGCCGCGCACCACCTCTTCGAGCGACACGTGGGCCGTCACCTCGACGTCCTCGCCGCGCGTCCGGGTCCGCGCCCCCGCGCCGGGGCCGGTCGCCCCGCCGCTCGCGCCGCCTCCCGGGCGCCCGCCGCGAAAACCGCCGCGCGCGCCGCCGCCGAAGGCCTGCCCGAGAATGTCGGTGAGGAAGTCGTCGAACTCGGCGCCGCCGCGTCCGCCGCCCGCCCCGCCGCCGAAGGGGCCGCCGCCGGGACGGAAGTCGAAGCCGTGTCCGCCGCCGAAACCGGTGAACTTCGGCTTGCCCTCGGCATCGATCTCGCCGCGATCGAACTGTGCCTTCTTGGCCGCGTCGCCGAGGATCTCGTAGGCCGAGTTGACCTCCGCGAAAGCCTCCTTCGCCCGCGGGTCGTCCTGGTTCTGGTCGGGGTGGTGCTTCTTGGCGAGGCGGCGGAACGCCTTCTTGATGTCGTCGGCGCCGGCCGAGCGTGCGACGCCGAGCACGTCGTAGGGATCGCGCATCGAAGTTACCTCGTCTGGCCTCGCCGGATCCTCGCCGTCATTCCGCCACGCGGGCGGAGGCGCCGAATCCGTCGAGCCGGGTTCGCGTTCACACCACATGTGGTGTGGTTCGCCGGCGAACGCCAGAGGAAAAGCACGAGAGAGCGGGGTCAGCCGGCCGGTTTGGCGTCGGCCCGGGCGAACTCGACCAGATCCCAGGGGCCGAGATAGCCCTGGCAGGCTCGGCCGCGATAGAGCACCACGCCTTCCACCGTCGTCAACGTCGTGGCGAAGTCGCGGCAGGGCGCACCGTTGCGCGCCTTGGCCTCGACGATGTCGGAGATCGTGCCGGAATTGCCGCTCGCCGGATTGGTCCAGGCGAGTTGTGCCGCCGCGCCGGGAAGCCGGGCGGATTCCACCGTCCGCCGGATCACTTCGCCGTCGCCGTCGGGGGTGTCGATCGGCTTGCGGATCGAGCCGGTGACGAGTTCGTCCGGCGGCGGATCACTCTGCGGCGAAGTCCACGCGGAGAGCGGCCTCATGATGGTGGAACAGCCGGCGAGCATCACCGCCGTGACGAGCAGGGCCGCGATCGACGCCGGTCGGCTCTGCGAGGACTTCGTCTGGCGTGCCGCGCCGTGCGCGGTATAGGATGCGGCTCCGAGACCGGCCAAGGTACCCTCCACAAGACGATGACCGACCAATTCAGCGAGAATCCGCCACCCGAGTTAATGTCGGGTGACTTTTCCGGAGCCGACGAGCCCTTCCGGTTGTTTTTCGACTGGATGCGCGAGGCGGAGGCCTCCGAGCCCAACGACCCGAACGCCATGGCGGTCGCCTCGGTCGACGAGACCGGGCTGCCGGACGTGCGCATGGTGCTGCTCAAGGGGTTCGACGAAGCGGGCTTCGTCTTCTACACCAACTTCGAGAGCAAGAAGGGCGTCGAACTCCTGTCGAGCCGCAAGGCGGCTTTGCTCTTCCACTGGAAGAGCCTGCGCCGACAGGTGCGCATCCGCGGTCCGGTCGAGGTCGTCGCCGACGCCGAGGCCGATGCCTATTTCGCCTCGCGTCCGCGCGCCAGCCGCATCGGCGCCTGGGCGTCGAAGCAGTCGCGGCCGCTCGAGAGTCGCTTCGCGCTGGAGAAGGCGGTCGCCGAATACGGTCTGCGCCACGCCATCGGCGAGGTGCCGCGCCCGCCCCACTGGTCGGGCTTCCGAGTGGTGCCGACGGCGATCGAGTTCTGGCACGACCGCCCCTTCCGCCTCCACGACCGCATCGAGTTCACCCGGCCCGCGGTCGGCGCCCCTTGGGAAAAGGTCCGGCTCTATCCGTGAGGCCGACGAGCGGCCTCACAGCCACCGTTTCCACTTGAACATGGCGAAGGTCACCGCCACCGAGGCGACCATCAACCCGAGCGCCATCGGATAGCCCCACGGCTGGTCCAACTCCGGCATGGCGCGGAAGTTCATGCCGTAGATCGAGGCGATCAGGGTCGGCGGCATGAAGATGACCGCCAACACCGAGAAGATCTTGACGATGGTGTTCTGCTCGAGCCCCACCAGCCCGAGCGTCGCCGACAGCAGGAAATCGACCTTGGCGTCGAGCGAGCGGACGTGCTCGGCGAGCGATCGGATGTCGTGATCGAGGGTGACCAACCGAGCCCGGCCTTCGGGATCGAGCCGGTCGCGGCCGGCGTGCTCGGCGAGGAAGTGGAACAGCCGCGACAGCGAGACGATGCTCTCTTCCGCCCGCGACACCGCACCGCCCGTCCGGCCGATCGCGGTGATCGTCTCCTCGAGCCCCTTCTCCCGCTCCCGGCGTGGGCGGAACACCGCCGAGGACGACACCTCGAGCTCGGCGCCGATCCGCTCGAGCCCGTCGGCGAGCCGGTCGACGATGGTCTCGAGCAGGCCGAGCAGCACGCCACGTCCGTCGACGAGGCCGAAGCCCGGCCGTTCGGCGCGGGTGCGGAAGATGTCGAAGGAGCGCGGCCGGTCGTATCGCACCGTCGCCAGCCGGTTGCCGACCAGGATGAAGGTGACGGGCGTCAACTGCGGTGACGCGGTGTCGGAACGCACCTGCACCAGCGCCGTCATGTAGAGGGCGCCGTCCTCGGCATAGAGGCGGCTGGACGCCTCGATCTCCTGCATCTCGTCGCGGGTGGGCACGGCGACGCCGAGCATCTTCTCGGCGTCGGCGTCCTCCTCCTCGGTGGGCTCGAGCAGATCGAACCACACCGCCGGCCCCTCCGGCGGCATCGCATTGGAGATCGCCGCGGTGATCAGCGCGCCGTCGACGAGACCGTGGATGGTGATCATGGGCGGGGTCCGGGGAGGGAAGCGTCCTCGCGCCGGCGGGGGATCGCGCCCGGCGTCGCACCATGAATACCGCTTCGGCGCGGCGCGGTCGATGCCGCGATCACGGCGCGCCGGCCCGCGACCGTCGACATGCGCCCGCACGAATCGATCACGCCGCGGACCGGGTGGGTCCGCGGCGTACCGTCGGTTCGCTCATCGGCGGCGGATCATCCGATCCGCGCGCGACTCAGCTCCACTGTTCGGAGGGAGTCTTGACCTTGGGGCCCTTCAGCGCGCTGGCGGCGGCGGTTACGGCCGAGATGCCGATCGTCTTGTACTGCGCGTCGAGCGCGTCCACCTGGGTGCGGGGCTGCGATTCCTGCGTGAACTGCTTGATGGTGGTCTTGTCGTCGGACATCTTGGGACCTCTGTCGCCATTCACTCCCGGAAGAAGTCGCCCGTGCTCTGGCTCGCCGGAAACTTCCTCGCATCGAGACGTCGCGCGCCTCGATACTTCGAATGCTCTCCGATTGCGGCGTCTTCGTGTTGTCACACGGACGATCGGCGAATCTTGCTCCCATCTCGAGCAATCGACCAGATCTCGAGCAACGAACCGGACCGACGTCGAGCTGAAATTCGCAGGAATTCCGGAACGTGTGTCGGAATTGCATCATGCCGTCGCTCCGAGCCGCGCCGACGGAAGGCCCCCGGTTTCCGCCACGACCACTGGACAGTCGCCGTCAACGGGTGAAAAACTCCCCGACGAAAACGTCACCGCCGTTCCGTGAGGGTCTGCGCGCGGCGGGCGAGGGAGGAAGACATGCTCGGATCGATGATGGACTGGCCGCTTCTCTGCACGAAGATCCTCGACCATGCGGCGGCCCAGCACCCCGCGCGCCCGATCCTCACGCGCTCCGTCGAAGGACCCTTCCACACCACCGACTACGCCACCTTGCGCCGCCGCTCGTTGCAATGCGCCAAACGGCTGGAGAAGCACGGCATCCGCCTCGGCGACCGCGTCGCCACCCTGGCGTGGAACACCTGGCGCCACATGGAGGTCTGGTACGGTCTGCTCGGCCTCGGCGCCATCTATCACACGGTCAACCCGCGCCTCTTCCACGACCAGATCGCCTGGATCGTCAACGACGCCGAGGATCGGCTGCTCTTCGTCGACCTGACCTTCTTGGCCGTCATCGAGAAGCTCATCGACCACATGCCGACGCTCGAGCGGGTGATCGTGTTGACCGACGCCGCCCACATGCCGGCGACCACCCTGAGGAACGCCGTCGACTACGAGAGCTGGCTGGCCGAGGTCGACGACGACTTCGCCTGGAAGAGCTTCGACGAGAATACCGCCGCCGGCCTCTGCTACACCTCCGGCACCACCGGCAATCCCAAGGGCGTCGTCTATTCGCACCGCTCCAACGTCATCCACGCCTGGCAGGCCTCGACCCCCGACATGTTCGGCTGCTCCTGCCGCGACGTGATCATGCCCGTCGTACCGATGTTCCACGCCAACTGCTGGTCGATCGCCTTCACCGCTCCGCTCAACGGCTCGGCGCTGGTGTTGCCGGGGGCCAAGCTCGACGGCGCCTCGGCCTACGAGATGCTCGAGGTCGGCCGGGTCACCATCACCGCCGCGGTGCCGACCGTCTGGCTGATGCTGCTCCAGTACATGGAATCGAAGCAGTTGAAGCTCTCCCACCTGAAGCGCGTCATCATCGGCGGCGCCGCCTGCCCGCGCGCCATCACCGAGAAGTTCGAGAAGAACTACGACGTCCGCGTCTCCCACGCTTGGGGCATGACCGAGACGAGCCCGCTCGGCACCATCTGCGGCCCGAAGCCGGAGACCGCCGGCCTCGATCTCGAAGGCCGGCTCGACCTCCAGGTCAAGCAGGGCGTGCCGCCCTTCGGCGTCGAGATGAAGATCACCGACGACGCCGGCAACGAACGGCCGCAAGACGGCAAGGCCTTCGGCCGCCTGCGCGTCCGCGGTCCGGCGATCGCCGGCGGCTACTTCAAGGGGCAGGGCAAGGAGAACTTCGGCCCCGACGGCTTCTTCGACACCGGCGACGTCGCCACCATCGACGCCAACGGCTACATGCAGATCACCGACCGCGCCAAGGACGTCATCAAGTCCGGCGGCGAGTGGATCTCCACCATCGACCTCGAGAATCTGGCGGTGTCGCACCCCGACGTGATGGAAGCCGCCGTCATCGGCATCGCCCACCCGAAGTGGGACGAGCGCCCGCTGCTGGTGGTGGTCCCCAAGGCCGGCAAGACCCCGACCAAGGAGGAGGTGCTCGCCTGGTACGAGGGCAAGATCGCCAAATGGTGGATGCCCGACGACGTGGTCTTCATCGAGGAGATCCCCCACACCGCCACCGGCAAGATCCAGAAGATGACGCTCCGGGAGCGCTTCCGGGACTACCGGTTGCCGGGGGTATGAGGGGGCGGCTTCCGAGCCACGCGGCGGGCATCCGCTCTCTCGCCGAGCCTCCGGCGGAGCGGTCGACGGGCGGGTGGGGGAGCGGCGGGACCGCCCGCCTCACCCCTTGAACCACACCTCGACGTCGCCCGTCAGCTTGATCAGCAGCGGGCGGCCGAAGCGGTCGCGGCCCTTGCCGGCGGGGACGCGGATCCAGCCTTCGGAGACGCAGTATTCCTCGACCGTGAACTTCTCCACCCCCTTGAAGCGCACGCCGATGCCGCGCTGCAGGGTCTCGGCGTCGAAGAACGGGCTCGACGGATCGGCGGCGAGACGGTCCGGCGGGGTCTCGACGACGGTGGCCTCGGTGGCGGCTTCGGTCTCGGGGATCTCGGGGGTCTCGGTCATCGGTCTTCCTCGGATGGATCGGGCGCGGCGCGCCGGTGTCGGTCGGACGTCGTCATGCCCGGTTTCGTGCGCCGCGTCAAAGCCCGCAGCTTCCCTCGCCCGACCGGCCGCGACGTGTTAAGGGAGGCGTGCGGCCCACCGGGGCGACCCGTGGGCCGAATTCGTCCCCGCCGCGGATCGTCATGCTCCACCGCCCGCCCGAAACCCGTTCCGAACTCGCCACCTGGAGCCGCCGCCTCGGCGCCTTCGCGGTGCCGGTGCTGGTCATCGTCATCATCGCCCACCGCTCCGGCCTGATGCCGACGGTCGAGGCGCTGGTGGTGATCGCCTTCGCCTTCGGCTTCGCCGCCCTCGCACTGGTGCTCTCCCTCCTCGCCGCCGCGCTCATCTGGCACGACGGCCGGCGTGGTGGCCGCGACGCGGCGATCGGCGCGCTCTGGGCGGTGGTGGCGCTGTCGCCGGCGGCCTATCTCGGGGTGGAGTGGATGGACTTCCCCAAGGTCACCGACGTCTCCACCGACGTGGTCGATCCGCCGCTCCATCGCGAGGCCGCCTTCCTGCGCGCCGGATGGTTGAACTCGGCCCGCCCGCCGAATCCGGAGGAGCGTGCCCGCATCCGCGCCGCCTGGCCCGAGATCGTCACCCGCCGCTTCTCGGTCGGCTCCGACCTGCTCTTCCTCGTCACCCGCCGCCTCGTCGAGGAGGAGGGCTGGAAGGTCACCGAGATGGTCCAGCCGAACGGTGACGGCGAACGCGGCCGCATCGAGGCGGTCGCCCGCACCCTGATCTTCGGCTTCGAGGACGACGTCGTGGTGCGGGTGTTGCCCGAGCCCTCCGGCAGCCGCATCGATCTGCGCTCGTCGATCCGCTGGGGTACCCACGACTTCGGCCGCAACGCCCGCCGCATCCGCGATTTTCTCGACGAGCTCGATCGCCGCGTGGTGGCGAGCTACGGTCGCTGACCCCGTCCGGTCACTTCCCGGCGTCCGGCCCGCCGTCGGCGCGTGCAGCGAGGGCCGGTTTCAGGCCTTGCCGAGAAGCTGCCGGATCTTGGCCAGCGCCTTGTCGGTCTGTTCTTGGAAATTGATCACCCCGACGAAACGGCCCTTGGCGTCGAGGAGATAGATCGCCGCGGTGTGATCCATGGTGTAGTCGCCGCCCTTGCCCTCGACCTTGCGGGCGAAGACCCGGTAGGCCTTGACGATCCGGTCGGTCTCCTCGCGCGATCCCGACAGGCCGATGAATCGGCTGTCGAAGGAGGCGAGATAGGCGTCGAGCTTCTCCGGCGTGTCGCGTTCGGGATCGACCGAGACGAAGACGACGCGCAGCTTGTCGCCGTCGGCACCGAGCTCGGTCATCCAAGCGGTCGCCTCGAGCAGGGTCGTCGGACAGACGTCGGGGCAGAAGGTGTAGCCGAAGAACATCGCCGTCGGCATGCCCTCGAGTTCGCGCTCGGTGAAGGGCCGACGCTTCTGATCGAGCAGGGCGAAGGGGCCGCCGATGCCGGCGACGGGCTTGAGCAATCCGTTCTCCACCCGCTGCGGCGTCTGCTCGCGCAGCAGCACATAGGAGCCGAGGCCGCCGGCGATGGCGATGATCAGCACCCACAACACCACTCGCAACGATCCGAGGCTCATCGCCCGATCTCCGTTTCGCTCACGCGCGTCGTGCCGGCTCGTCCGGGACCGCCGTCCGTCCCAGTGCCTCGAATGCGCGCTGCACGATGCCGTCGGCGTCCAGTCCGATCGCCGCCATGGTGGCTTCCTGATCGCCGTGGTCGAGGAAGGCGTCCGGCATCATCAGGGTGCGGATCTTGAGGCCCCCGTCGAGCAGCCCGTCCTCGGCGAGGGCATGCAGCACGTGGCTGCCGAAGCCGCCGACCGCACCCTCCTCGACGGTGATCAGCACCTCGTGCTCGCGCGCCAGCCGACGCAGCAGGTCGCGGTCGAGCGGCTTCATGAAGCGTGCGTCGGCGACGGTGGTGGATAGCCCATGGGCCTCGAGCGTCTCGGCCGCCGAACATGCCGCCGCGAGCCGCGTCCCGAGCGACAGGATCGCCACCTTCGAGCCTTCGCGCACGATCCGCCCGCGGCCGATCTCGAGCGGTACGCCGATCTCCGGCAGGTCGCAGCCGACCCCGTCGCCGCGCGGGAAGCGGAACGCCGACGGTCGATCGTCGATGGCCACCGAAGTCGCCACCATGTGGACGAGTTCGGCCTCGTCCGCGGGCGCCATGATCACGAAGTTCGGCAGGCAGCCGAGATAGGCGAGGTCGTAGGCCCCGGCGTGGGTCGCCCCGTCGGCGCCGACGAAGCCGGCGCGATCGATGGGGAAGCGGACCGGCAGCCTCTGCAGCGCCACGTCGTGGGCCACCTGATCGAAGCCGCGCTGCAGGAAGGTCGAGTAGATGGCGCAGAAGGGCTTGTAGCCCGCCGCCGCCAGACCCGCGGCGAAGGTCACCGCGTGCTGCTCGGCGATGCCGACGTCGAACATCCGCTTCGGGAAGGACCTGGCGAAGACGTCGAGCCCGGTGCCCGACGGCATGGCGGCGGTGATGCCGAGGATCCTTTCGTCGCGACCGGCCTCGGCGGTGAGCGCGTCGGCGAAGACCCTGGTGTAGGAAGGGGCGTTGCCCTTGGGCTTGGACTGCTTGCCGGTGACCACGTCGAAGCGGTTGACGCCGTGATACTTGTCGGGCGCCGCTTCGGCCGGCGCATAGCCCTTGCCCTTCTGGGTGACGACATGGATCAGGATCGGCCCCTCCTTGGCGTCACGCACGTTGCGCAGGACGGGCAGGAGATGATCGAGATTGTGTCCGTCGATCGGGCCGACGTAGTAGAAGCCGAGCTCCTCGAACAGCGTGCCGCCCATCGCCATGCCGCGGGCGAATTCCTCCGCCCGCTTGGCGCCGATCTCCATGAACTTCGGCAGTCGCTTGGAGATCTGCTTGCCGATGTCCCGGAGCTGCATGAAGGTCCGCGACGACACCAGTCGCGCCAGATAGGCGCTCATCGCGCCGGTCGGCGGGGCGATCGACATGTCGTTGTCGTTGAGCACGACGATGAGGCGCGAGCCCTTGGCGCCGGCGTTGTTCATCGCCTCGTAGGCCATGCCGGCCGACATCGAGCCGTCGCCGATCACCGCGATGACGTTGTTCGCCCCCCCGCCGAGGTCGCGCGCCGTGGCGAAGCCGAGCGCCGCCGAGATCGAGGTCGAGGAATGGGCGGTGCCGAACGGGTCATAGGGGCTCTCGTCGCGCTTGGTGAAGCCGGAGAGGCCGCCCGGCTGGCGCAGGGTGCGGATGCGATCGCGACGGCCGGTGAGAATCTTGTGCGGATAGGACTGGTGTCCGACGTCCCAGATCAGCACGTCGCGAGGGGTCTCGAACACCTTGTGCAGGGCGACGGTGAGTTCGACCACGCCGAGTCCCGCCCCGAGATGGCCGCCGGTCACCGAAACCGCGTCGATGGTCTCGGCCCTGAGCTCGTCGGCGAGCTGACGCAACGCCGAATCGGGAAGCCTGCGGAGATCCTCGGGGGTCTTCACCGTGTCGAGGAGAGGGGTGTCGATGGGCAAAAGCGATACTCTCACGATGCGTTCGGCCGACGATCGACGCCCGCCCCGGCGCGGCTGCCGAACCTGCGCGCCATCTTCCCGATTATATGACCGGACGTCGTGCTGCAAATCACCGTTTTGCGCGCCCCTCCAGCGCCGCGCGGTCCGCGAGCCTCGCGCGCGAGGCGATCTCCTCGTCCCGTCAGCGGGTTGCGTCGCCGCTCGGTCGTCCGCCGCCGAAGCTCCGATCCGGGATGGCACGTGGCACGGTGTCGCCTCAACCGTGTTCGACGTCGAGCGGTTCGAGCCCTTGCGGCCGCCCCTCGGCGGAGAGGCGGATCTTCTCGACCCGCGCCTCGGCCGCCGACAGCAGTGTCCGGCAATGTTCCTTCAGCGCCTCGCCGCGCTCGTAGGCGGCGATCGATTCGTCGAGGACCACGTCGCCGCGTTCGAGTTTCTGCACGATCGCCTCGAGTTCGGCGAGCGCCTTCTCGAAGGGCAGGGCGGCGATGTCGGCGGGAATCTCGGTCACGTGTCGTCTCTCGGATCGGGTTGCCGGCTCGAGGAGGCACCGGGCCGGTGTCGCTGTCAATGGGATCTGCCGTGCGACGGGCGGGCGATGCGTTGCAGGATCACCGCGGCGACCAGCGCCGTCAACGAGGCGACGATGGCGAGCCACAGGGCGAGCGTCGGCCCGCCGCGGTCCATCGCTTGGGCGAAGACCGCCGGCGAGGCGGCGAAGACGAGGTTCTGCGGCAGGCTCATCCGCCCCATCAGCCGCCCGTAGTCCTCGGCCCCGAAGAGGGTGAGCGGCAACGTGTTGCGCAGCACCGCGAGGATGCCGTTCGCCCCGCTCCACACCACGATGAAGATCCAAGCGGCCATCAGCGGATCGAGTGGCGAGCCGAGCAGGGCCAACATCGGCGCCAGGATGGCGATGGAGAAGCCGGTGGTGGTCAGCGGGTGCAGCCGCTGGCCGAGAGTCACCTCGAGCGTCCGCGCCGCGATCGTCGCCGCGCCGCTCGCCGCCGCCACCGTCACCGCCGTGGTGTCGTCGAGGCCGAGGTCCTGGAAGAGGCGGATGACGTGCAGCGGCAATCCCCAGGAGGCGAAGCCCTGGGCGGTGAAGGCGACGACCATGGCGACGATGGCGATCGTCCGTATCGTCGGCGACAGCGTCGCCGGCGGTGGATCGCTCGATCGGGTCGTGCCGCGTCCGGCCTCGAAATTCGGCACCGCGTCGCTCCAGCGTGCGGCGATCCACATCTGCAGCGGCAGCAACGCCGCGATCTCGATCACCGCATAGACGACCAGCGTCCCGCGCCAGCCGAACTGCGCCTCGAGCGCCGCGGTGGCCGGCCAGAAGGCCGAGGGCGCGAAGCCGACGAGCAGCGCCACCAGCCCGATCCGCCGCCGCGCCCCGACCCCGGTGACGCGGGTGAGATAGGTGTTGACCGCCAGCGTCAGCCCGAAGGGCATGGCGATGCCGTGCAGCACCCAAGCGAAATACCAGGTGGCCGCCGTCGGATGCGCGGCGACGAGGACGTGGCCGAGCCCGATGGTGATCGGCGCCGCGATCATGAACCGCGCCGCCCCGTAGCGGTCGAGTAGACGGCCGGCCGAGGGCGAAGCGAGCCCGCCGATGGCGACCATGATGGTGACGCCGAGATAGACCCCCGTGGCATCGAGCCCGAGGTCACGGGCCAGATGCGGCGCCAGCACCGACGGCATGTAATAGGTCGTCCCCCAGCCGAAGAGTTGGCCGAGGGCGAGAATGGGCACGAGTCGGGTATCGCTGGGGGAGGTGGAGGACATCACGCGAGGATGGAGACGCCGTCTCGCATGCACAAGCCGCGAGTGTGCCGATCAGCTCTTCATCAGCGTCATCACGTGCGCCGCGACCGAGCGGGCGAGGCCCTCGAGGTCGTAGCCGCCTTCCAGGACCGACACGATGCGGCTGTCGCAGCGCCGGTCGGCGATGTCCATCAGCCGCGACGTCGCCCAAGCGAAATCCGTCTCCACCAGATTGATCTGGCTCATCGGATCGCGGGTGTGGGCGTCGAATCCGGCCGAGATGATGATCATGTCGGGTCGGAACTCTTCGATCTTCGGCAGGACCGCGATGTCCATCGCTTCGCGGAAGTCGGCACCTCCGGCGCCCGCCCACAGCGGCGCGTTGACGATGTTGTCGGCGACGCCGGTCTCGCCCACTTCGCCGGTGCCGGGATAGAACGGCATCTGATGGGTCGAGGCGTACATCAGGTTCGGGTCGTTCCAGAAGATGTCCTGGGTGCCGTTGCCGTGATGGACGTCGAAGTCCATGACCGCGACGCGCTCGGCGCCGTGCTTCACCCGCGCCCAATGTGCGGCGATCGCCGCGTTGTTGAACAGGCAGAAGCCCATGGCGCGCTTCGATTCGGCATGATGGCCCGGCGGGCGGACGATGCAGAAGGCGTTCTTGACCTTCTTCTCGAAGACCTCGTCGACCGCCTGACAGGCGCCGCCGACGGCCCGCAGCGCCGCCTCGAGCGAGCCCGGCGACATCGTCGTGTCGTCGTCGAGACGGGTGAGGCCCTCACTCGGCACGCAGGCGGCGATTTCGTCGAAATAGCTGCCGGGATGGGCGAGTTCGACCATCTCGCGGGCGCCGCGCGGCGCCGCTTCGCGCTCCAGCGCCTGGAAGCGCTCGTGCTCCAGAATGCGATCGATGACGCGGATCCGATCCGACCGCTCGGGGTGCCCGAGCGGCGTCGCGTGCCCGAGACAGGCGGGATGATGGATCAACAACGTCGACATACGCATCTTCCTCCCCACGACCGTGGCGCGTTGCGCGCCGCTGCCCTTCGGCATCTCCGGTCGTTCGACCCCGCGGGGTCCTGCGCGTGGCCTCTCACGGCCTTCGTCCGGCCGGTCGCGGCGAGAAAAACCCACCGCCGCGTGATCCGGCGAGAACCACGACGCTACGATGAACGATCGTGGCGCGCTCGTCATCCCCGAACCGTGATGGAAATCAAAGTCATCGTCATACCTTGGTCGGGGATGTCGATTTTCGATCATGCGAAAAACGCATGGCTCGCGGCGCGGCCGCCTCGCTGTGCGGCGAGGGTCAGGGGCGCGGCGCGGCGGCGCGGCGCAGCCGGTCGACGATCGCCTCGCCCAGCCCCTCCGACGGGATCGGCGCCACCGCGATGCCGGTCACGCCGCGGGCGTCGAGGTCGCGCAGGGCGCGGAACAGGTTGGCCGCGGCCTCGGTGAGATCACCGGCCGGTGACAGGTCGAAGATCGCGGCGGCGTGGTCCGCTCCCGCCGGCCGATCGGGCCCGAAGGCGATGAGCGCCTCGCCGGGTGCGACCGAAGCGGCGTCGAGGCGGACGCGCGCCGCCGGAGCATAGTGTGAGGAGAGCATGCCCGGGGCGAGCGGCGCGGCGTCGTCGACCGGCGGCGGTTCGTCGGCGAGGGCTTCGCCGAGCACCGCCTCGATCGCCTCGCGCGGCACGCCGCCGGGGCGCAGCAGCCGTGCCCTTCCGTCGAAGAGGGCGACGATGGTCGATTCCACCCCGACCGGCGTCGGGCCGGTGTCGATGACCTCGTCGACGGCGTCGCCCAGTTCCTCCATCACGTCCTCGGCCCGGGTCGGGCTCACCCGTCCGGATCGGTTGGCCGAGGGAGCGGCGACCGGTCGGCCGAAACGGGTGAGGATCTCGCGCGTCACCGCGTCCGCCGGCACCCGCAGCCCGATGGTGTCGAGCCCGGCCGAGGCGAGGTCGGAGATCGGGCTCTCCGGCCGCTTGACCACCACCAGGGTCAGCGGACCCGGCCAGAAGGCCCGTGCCAACGCCCGCGCCCGGTCGTCGAAGACGCCGTGGCGCTCGGCGGCGGGAAGATCGGGGACGTGGGCGATCAGCGGGTTGAAGCTCGGCCGCCCCTTGGCGGCATAGATGGCGGCGACGGCGCGCCCGTCGGTGGCGTCGGCCCCGAGGCCGTAGACGGTCTCGGTCGGCAGTCCGACGAGATGACCGGCGGAAAGCGCCGTCACCGCCGCCGCGATCGCCGCCTCCCGTTGCGCCGCCGTCTCCGTCCTGCGAACCGCCATCGCCCTCTCGTCCCGTCGCCGCGCCATCGACGCGTCGCGTCACCGCCTCAATCGGCCGGCTTGAACCAGTGCCAAGTGCCGTCCGGCCCGATGCCGACGGTGTAGAAGGTGTATTTGCCCGCCCCCTTCATCTCCTCGAAATCGGAGGAGGTGACGATCTTGTAGATCTCGACCAGTTGCTCGGGTGTCAACTCGGCCGGGGGCAGGGCGACGAAGGCCGGCCAGACGTACATCTCCTGCGGCGTGCCCGGCTTCAGCCGCACCCATCCCGATTCGAGCACGTCGGTGAGGATCGCCAGCAACTCCAGCCCCTCGCCGTCGCCCGATTGGCTCTTCAGATATTCGATCGGGTCGCCGATCTCATTGATCGAGAAGACCGGCGGCATCTCGTTCGACTGCATGACGATCTTCAGTCGGGTGAGATCGCCGGAATAGGCGGCGTCGAGCAGGCGCTTGCGCATGCGGGCGACGGCCGGGGGCAGCGCTTCCTCGCCCTTGTGGATCTCCGCCGCGCCGGGGACGCCGGCCGTCGGCGTCGGTTGCGCCGCGGCCGGCGGCGTCGCCGTCCTGGGGTCGACGACGATGCGCTCGGTGCCGACCTTCTTGGGCGGGTCCGAGGGAGCGGCGGTGGCGGAGGTCCCGCCGCCGACGACGAGCGCCACTGCGATCGCGACGCCCCTTGCCAGCGCCCGGCCGCGACGCGTAACCATCGGGACGAAGGGAATGTCGAACGGGTGTGCGGGGTCGGCCATCACGGGGCTCCGTGCGCCCGCCGCGGGCGCGGGCGGCATGTTATCGTCGTGCCGGCCGGATGGAAGGCCTCGTCGACGGGATTCCGCACGACGGCTGCGCCGCGCCGGGGGGAGGGGAAGTGATCGACGTCTGGCTCCTGATCACCGGCATCGGCGTCGGCATCGTCTTCTCCGCCCCGGTCGGGCCGGTGAACATCCTGTGCGTCCAGCGCGCCTTCCGCGGCGGCTTCTTCTCCGGCCTCGCCGCCGGCCTCGGCGCCGCCACCGCCGACACCTTCTTCGCCGCGATCGCCGCCTACGGCGTCACCGCGGTGTCCGGCTTCGTCGAGGGCCATTCCGATTGGCTGCAGGCGATCGGCGGTCTCTTCTTGGTGATCTTCGGCCTGAGGATCGCCAATGCCCATCCTCATCTCGCCGAGAATTCGCCGGAACCGGCCTCGCTGCTGTCGACCACCGTCGCCACCTTCGGCATGACCATCTCCAATCCGGCGACGGTGATCGGCTTCCTCGCCCTCTTCGGGTCGCTCGGCGACCTCGCGCCGCATCAGGGCGACTGGCTCGGCGCCGGCTTCTTCGTCCTCGGCGTGGCGGCGGGGGCGACCGGCTGGTGGTTCTCGGTCTCGGCGCTGGTTGCGATGCTGCGCGACCGCATGACCGACGACACGCTGCACCGGGTCAACCGCATCGCCGGCGGGCTGCTGATCGTCTTCGGCGTGGTGATGGTCGGCCGGCTGGCCTTCCTGTGAGGCGCACCCGCGACGGGGCGCTCACTGCAGGCGGCGGTCGATGGTGAATTCGCCCGAGAGCAGGCGCTGCGGCAGCCGCTCGGCCAGTTCGGCGACGGCGGCCTCGCCATAGGTCGAGACGAGGTCGGTGAAGACGGCGAAGAGGGCTGCCTGGGTGACGATCGCAGGCTCGATTCCCTCCGCCTCGGCATCCGCCATGGCGTCGGTGATCATCTCGTAGGCGGCCCGCTTCTTGTCGGCGACCGACAAGTCGAGGTCGTGGAGGAGTGTCTCGTCGAGCATTCCGGTCACGGCGTCCTTCGCGGGGTCGACCTTCGGCCCCGCCGTCCCTGACTCCATCGTTAGCACGAACGCCCGCCCGGTACCCCATCGCCATGGGGACAATGTTAACAGACGTTAAAAATCCTTGTTCGATGGTTAACGCCGCCGTTCGAATTGCGCGGGGTCGCCGCCGTCACGAGCGGCCCCAGCGCACCACCACGTCCTGGGCGAGCGCCGCGCCTTCCGCGGTGTAGCGCTCGATCAGGGCGCGCGCCGTGTCGGTGCAGGTGCGATGGGTTTCGACGAAGCCGCGATAGGACTGATTGAAGCGTCCGATGAGCCGCTTCGCCCGATCCGGCGAGGGCTGCTCGGCCTCCACCAGCGCGGTCATCTGTTCGCGCCAGCTCTGAGCTTCGCCGGTGGCACCGCACAGCGGGCGCAGGTGATGGAGCGCCCCGAGGATCTCGGCCAGTCGCATCAGGTGGTCGTCGTAGGGGGCGACCTCCTGCGCGCGGGTCGTCACCGGCGGAGCCGCGATCGCGAGCGCCAGGACGACGGCGCCGAGCCGCCCGGCGATGGTGCGCCGCCGTCTCTTCCCGCCGCCGAAACCGCTGTCGATCGCCATCGTCCGCACCGTCGTCCGCCGCCGGATTCGTACTCGCCTCGCCGGAAGCGATAGCAGATCTTCACGCCTCGGCGCCATCGAAGAGACGCCGCGCCGCCTCGATCCACGGCACCACGCCCGGCATCGTCGCGAGCAGTCCGACGTCGCCGATCGGCACGAAGCGGGCGGCGCGGGCATCCGATCCGGCGATCGGCTCGCCGGCCGTCCAGCGCGCCGCGAAGACCTCGAGCCGAATTCGCGTCGGACTTCCGGGCGGCGGGTTCTCCGGCACGATCTCGCGGGTGCCGACCCGGCCGACCAACTCGCACGCGACCGCCGTCTCCTCGGCGACCTCGCGCAGCGCCGCGGCTTCCGCCGCCTCACCCGGTTCGATGCCGCCGCCGACCGGCGCCCACAGGCCGATGCCCGGCGCCTTGCCACGCTCGATCATCAGCACTTCGTCGTCGCGGAAGACGCAGATGGAGACGCCGAGGAGCGTCCGTTCGGCCGGAGCGCCGGGCTCGTTCGCCATCGCCGGTCAGGGAAAAAGTTCGTCGATCGCCGCCTGCGCTTCCGATTCGCTCGGATCGTGGCTCGACGAGTGCAGGATCGGCGCACCGTTGACGATGCCGCTCGCCGCCGCGATCCCCGGCTTCAGACGGCCGTCGAGAATGTCGCGGATGCGATGGGCGATCACCGGGTCGGACGGATCGGCGGCCTCCACCAGTTGCAGCGCTTCTGCCATGGAGCAGTCGAGATGGGTGATCGCCGCGTCGAACTCGTCGCGGATCGCCGGATCGGCGGCCCGGTAGGCGGCGATGGCGAGATCGCGTTCGCGGAAATGTGAGGCGCGGAAATAGTCCTCGTAGCTCGCCGGCGTCCAGCCGCTCACCTCCTCGGCCATGTCCGGCATGTCCGGCACCAGCTCGAGCAGCATCACCACGTTGTTGAAGTGATTGAGGTAGTCGGTGGCCAGGCGTGTCGTCGGGTTGATGTTGGCGGCGGCGAGCACTTCGGGCCGCAACCGGTCCGCGAGCGCCAGCGCATCGGTCTCCCCCCTGCCCATCACCCATCCACCTGATTTCACACTCGTTCGTCGAAGCGTAATATGACGCCGGTTACGATTTGCTTACGTCATCTTCGGCAACCGGGGCGAGGAGGAGGGGGACGGTGTGCGGGCGTTTCACCCTGACGTCGACGCCGGAGGAGGTTCGACGCCTCTTCGATTTCGCCGACCGGCCGAACTTCCCGCCGCGTGAGGACATCCGTCCCACCGAGCCGATCGGCGTCGTGGCGATCCGCGAGGGGGCGCGGCGCTTCCTGCTGGTGCGGTGGGGCTTCGTCCCCGGTTGGGTGAAGGACCCGCGCGAGTTCTCGCTGCTGATCAACGCGAGGGCGGAGACGGCGGCGCAGAAACCCTCCTTCCGCGGCGCCATGCGCCATGGCCGCTGTCTGGTTCCGGCCAACGGCTTCTACGAATGGCGCTCGGAAGGGAGCGGGCCGAAGCGGCCCCATCTCATCGCTCCGGCCGACGGGCGGCTCGTCGCCTTCGCCGGACTGACCGAGACCTGGGCCGGTGCCGACGGTTCGGAGGTCGACACCGCCGCCATCCTCACCGTGCCGGCCAACGACGTGGTGGCGCCGATCCACGACCGCATGCCGGCGGTGATCCCGCCGGAGCATTTCGCCGACTGGCTCGACACGGCCCGTGTCGACGCGAAGGCGGCGGCGAAGCTCCTCGTCCCGGCCCCCGCCGATCTCTTCGTCGCGACGGCGCTGCCGACGAGCGCCGAGAGACGGGCGTCCGCCCGCCCGCGCCCCGCACCGAAGGCCGCGACTCCGCCGGCGAAACCGAAGCCGAAGGACGACCAGTTCGATCTCTTCTGAAACCGGCGACCGCTCCCGAGAAGAGGTGCTCCGCCTCAGTCGCGCACCGTGCCGCAGGCCCAGATGCGTTGCGCCGGGATGGTCTGCATGCGGCAGACCTTCTTGGTGTCGCAGACCTTGATGGTCCTGGGTTGGCCCTGCACCCAACGACAGCCGGGTTGCGAGCCGACCCGCAGCGGCGAGGTGAGCCCCGCCCTCGGGTTCGCCGCGGCTTCGCCGAGACCCACGGCGACGGCGAGCACCGCCACGGCGGTGATCACCGCGCCGCGCAGGGGCGTGTGGAGCGGAGTCGTGCGCATTCCCGTTCCTTTCGAATCGCGTTTCCATCGACCCTGCCGGCCGATCGTGGCCATGGTTCGACGGCCGGCGGGCCACGGCGAGCGCCCGTTCTCGCCGGTTTCCCCGGCTCGGCCCGCTTGCGGGGGCGCCCGTGTCCGTGCCATAGAACCCGCCGATCTCGAACCACGACAAAAGGGCATGATCCATGGCCGACACCAAGGGCCTGATGGCCGGCAAGCGCGGCATCGTGATGGGCGTCGCCAACAACCGCTCGATCGCCTGGGGCATCGCCAAGGCGGTGCGCGAGGCGGGCGCGGACGTGGCGCTGACCTATCAGGGCGACGCGCTGAAGAAGCGGGTCGAGCCGCTCGCCGCCGAACTCGGCGGCATCGTCGCCGGCCACTGCGACGTCACCGACGCCGCTTCGATCGACGCGGTCTTCGCCGAAGTCGAGCGGGTGTGGGGCAAGATCGACTTCCTCGTCCACGCCATCGCCTTCTCCGACAAGGACCAGCTCACCGGCCGCTACGTCGACACCACGGCGGAGAACTTCGACCGGACGATGAACATCTCGGTCTACTCCTTCACGGCGGTCGCCCAGCGCGCCGAGAAGCTGATGACCGACGGCGGTTCGATGATCACCCTGACCTATTACGGCGCCGAGAAGGTCATGCCGCACTACAACGTCATGGGCGTCGCCAAAGCGGCGCTCGAGGCGTCGGTGCGCTACCTCGCCGTCGACCTCGGCTCCAAGGCGATCCGCGTCAACGCCATCTCCGCCGGCCCGATCAAGACGCTCGCCGCCTCCGGCATCGGCGACTTCCGCTACATTCTTAAGTGGAACGAGTACAACGCGCCCTTGAAGCGTACCGTGTCGATCGAGGAGGTCGGCGCCTCCGCCCTGTACCTCCTCTCCGACCTCGGCCGCGGCGTCTCCGGCGAGATCCACCACGTCGACGCAGGCTACCACGTCGTCGGCATGAAGGCGGTCGACGCCCCGGATATCTCGGTGGTCAAGGACTGAGATCGGCCGAAATCGCGAGGACTTTCGACGGGCGCCGCCGGGGAACCGGGGCGCCCGTGGTGTTTCTTGGGGGACCTCGTCGCCGAGGATATCTCGCGACATTCGATCGATGTCCGGCCTGCCGGTATTCTCGGTGTCATCGAACGATGGACCACGAGATGCTCGACACATCGAAATCATCGAGAATCGAAGACGCGGAGCGGGCGAGAAGGCGGTTGTTCTCCGAGGTGCTCGGCTTCTGCGTCGAACTGCGCTTCCTGCGGTTCCGATACCTCTATCGCATGTATTCGCCGGATCAGCCCCGAGTCCCGGCCGGCAACCCCGACGGAGGCCAATGGACCGACGGGGATCCGACCGGTGAAGACACCGTAATCGACGAACCCCTCGATGATGACTTCGCCGAGGCGTTGATCGATCTGATCGGCGGCCCGAACCGCCGGCAGACGCCGACCGTGCGGGTCGGAGGTCGGGAAGTCGAGGTCACACCGGGCCAAGCGGTTCGACTCGAGGTCGCCACCGCGCAGGCGCGGGCAGCGGAGGCCGCCGTCCGCGAGTTCGATCCGACTTGGCGACCGCGCGCCAGCCTGACCGAGACCGTGGAAGGCGAGATCGCCGCAGCCGAGGCACGTCGCAGCGAAGCCGAAGCCCGTCTGATGGAGCTGGGTGGGGGTTACCGGGCGCCGCTCGATACGGCACGGTGTCTGGCACCAGGTGGATTGCGTCTGGGCTGGAGAGAACCCGGCGCGGGGCGGGGTATTGAGACCGTTGATCGAGTGAGCTTCGACCGCATACTCAGCGAACTTCTTGTCGGAGCACGCGAGGTCCAATCGCCTGCGAATTACAACGGCCGGTCGTTCTTGCGTTCGGACGGCGCCCGTTTCGGCGTAAGATGGAGCAATAGCAATGGACCGACGATCGACTTTGCCGACGATTGGTTCTTCCCGTCGTGGCGTATCAACAAGGTCCACCTGAAATGAAGAGCGAGCCGCGCAGCCGCCTCGACGGCGGAACCATAGACGACTACGTAGCGGGCTACGTCCACGAGGCGATCGACGACGAGATCGGCGTGAGCCTCGCCTCGATCGTCTCCGACGGGCGCCGCAGCTTCGGCCTCGAAGGCGACGACCTCGTCGCCTATGTTCGCCGTGGCGTCGCGGCGCTGGCCGCGATCGGTGCCCGGCCGGAGCACTGGGAGATGTACAGCCGTCCGGGGCACCTCGACGGCCCCGTCCATTTCGGTGCCGACACGCCCGAGGAGATCGTCGAAGGCGTTCTCGCCGAGTGGATCGCCGAGGGCATGCCCGATCTCGGCTGGGGCGACTACCGCTTCATCACCGCCGAGGGCCGCGCCTATCTCGACGAAGTGGTCGAGAGCAAACGACGCGAGGCCGCCGCCTCCGACGACCACGGTTGAGATCGTCACATCGCTCGGCTAAGACCCGGGGGTCCCGCCCGCCCGAAAGGTCACGCGCCGTGTCGCGCACCATCTTCCACATCCGCCACGGCCTGACCGACTGGAACGTCGTCGGACGCCTGCAGGGCGCGCAGGACATCCCGCTGAACGGTGTCGGCCGGGCGCAGGCCGGCGCGAACGGCCTGGCGCTGGCGCGCCATCTCGCCGCGATCGATCGCGATCCGGCCTCCTTCCGCTGGGTGGCGAGCCCGCTCTGGCGGGCACGCGAAACGATGGAGCGGGTGCGGCGCGCCGTCGGCCTGCCGGCGATCTGTCACGATCTCGAGCGCGACCTGCGCGAGGTCGGCTACGGCCGCTTCGAAGGCATGACCCATGCCGAGATCGAGAAGGCCGATCCGGCGGCGATGGACGGGCTGCGCAACGACAAGTGGCACTACCGCCCGCCCGGTGGCGAGAGCTACGTCATGCTCTGCGAGCGCGTCGCCCGTTGGTGGGCGACCACCGATGGCGACATGGTGATCGTCTCCCACGGCGGCACTTTCCGGGCGCTGCGTCTCGCCATCGAGAACAATCGCGACCCCGCCCTCGCCGTGTATCAGGTTCCGCAGGACCGCATATTCCGCTGGCAGGACGCCCGTGGGGCATGGTTATAGTATCGGCGGATGGGGGATTTCCCGGAGCCGTGGCGGCGGCGGGTGGTCCTCGCGTGTACCGCTACGGGCAGCGGCAGCGAGACGGATCGACGAGGGTCCGCGAAGACCGATCGGGAGAGACGCGATGTGCACCTTGGACGGATGCGGGACGAAGAGCGATCTGCCGCCGATCGTCGTCGCCGAAGCGGATCGGCGTGCCTTCCTCGCCGGCCTCGCGGCGCTGCCCATCGCCGCCGTCCTCGCCGACCCGGCGCTGGCGCAGGCCTCGGCCACGCGGGTCGAGATGGTGACGATCCCGACGCCACGCGACCGTACCCTGAGCATGGCCGTCGCCGTTCCGACCCGGCCGAAGGGGCCGGCGGTGATCCTCGTCCACGAATGGTGGGGCCTCAACGATCAGATCAAGTCGGTCGCCGTCGAACTCGCCAAGGAGGGCTATCTCGCCGTCGCCGTCGATCTCTTCGGCAAGGTAGCGACCAGCGCCGAGGAAGCCAAGGCGCAGACGCAGGCGATGGATCCGGAATGGGCGACCCGGGCGATGATCGCCGCGGTGCAGTGGGCACGAACCCACGAACGCTGCACCGGCAAGGTCGCCACCTGCGGCTGGTGTTTCGGCGGCGGCTGGTCGCTCAACACCTCGCTCGCCACGCCGGTCGACGCCACGGTGATCTACTACGGCAGCGTCAAGAAGACGCCAGAGCAGCTGAAGGCACTCTCCGGCCCGGTGATCGGCCATTTCGGCACGCACGACAAGTCGATCGACGGCACCATGGTCGCGGGCTTCGAAGCGGCGATGAAACAGGCCGGCAAAGCCGATCGGCTCACCGTCTACTGGTACGACGCCGACCATGCCTTCGCCAACCCGACCGGCGCCCGCTACGACGCCGAGGACGCGGCCCTCGCCTGGAGTCGCACCCTGCATTTCCTCAAGCAGACGTTGGCGTGAATCCACCCCCTGAAAATTCAGGGTTGTGACTTCGCGGATCTTCCTCGATGTGTACGTGCGCGTTACCACTGTGGCGCGTAATCGGCGCGGGTGCGCGCCGAACCCCATCGAGGAGGCCGATCGATGTCGCCGATCCCGTACCGCTTCGCTGTTCCGCTGCTCGCCGCCGCTCTCTGGGGCGCCTCGCACCTCCCGGTGTCCGCCACGGAGAAAGGGCCGTTCAACGTCCGATCCGGCACGTCGACGGTCGTGTTGAGTTATGCCTCCTATGATCCGGACACCTGCTACTTCCAGGCCATTCCCCGCCTTCGTGTCGCCACCCCGCCCGCCCACGGGAGCGTGACCATCGGGAAATCTTCGCACGCCGCCGGAAAGGGGTCATGCGAGGGCAAGACGTTGAGAAGTTCGGTGGTCCACTATCGCGCCAACCCGGGCTATCGCGGACGCGACGAGATGGTGATCTCCGTCGAGAGCGAAGTCTTCACCGATGGGACCGGGATCTGGGGTGACTCGGTGCGGATCCTCGTCGATGTGAAGTGAACGGGAGAAGAGCGGAGACGATCACCGGCGCCCGGCCGCCGTTTGACGCCCGCCCTCGTGTGCCCTAGACCGGACGCCCGGTTTGCCGTCATCGAAGCGGGCGTCCATGTCGCACAACACCTTCGGCCATCTCTTCCGCGTCACCACCTGGGGCGAGAGCCACGGGCCGGCTCTCGGCGCCGTCGTCGACGGGTGTCCGCCCGGCATCCGCCTGAGCGCGGAGGACATCCAAGTCGATCTCGATCGCCGCAAGCCGGGCTCGAGCCGCTTCGTCACCCAGCGCCGCGAGGACGACCTCGTCGAGATCCTCTCCGGCGTCTTCGAGGACGACCGGACCGACGGCCCGCGCACCACCGGCACCTCGATCTCGCTGATGATCCGCAACATCGATCAGCGCTCGAAGGACTACGGCGACATCCGCGACAAATACCGTCCCGGCCACGCCGACTTCACCTACGACGCCAAGTACGGCTTCCGCGACTATCGCGGCGGCGGCCGGTCCTCGGCGCGCGAGACGGCGGCCCGCGTCGCCGCCGGCGCGGTGGCGAAGAAGGTGCTCGCGAGCCTCGTCCCGGGCGGGGTGAAGATCCGCGCGGCGGTGGTGCAGATCGGCGCCGAGGCGATCGATCGCGCCAATTGGGACTGGGCGCAGGTCGGCTCCAATCCGTTCTTCACCCCCGACGCCGACGCGGTGCCGCGCTTCGAGGACCTTCTCGACGCCATCCGCAAGGCCGGCTCCTCGATCGGCGCCGTCGTCGAGGTCCATGCCGAGGGTGTGCCGGCCGGCTGGGGCGCGCCGATCTACGGCAAGCTCGATCAGGACATCGCCGCGGCGCTGATGTCGATCAACGCCGTCAAGGGCGTCGAGATCGGCGACGGCTTCGAGGCCGCCGAATTGACCGGCGAGGAGAACGCCGACGAGATCTTCGCCGGGCCGAACGGGCCGGAGTTCCGCTCCAACCACGCCGGCGGCATCCTCGGCGGCATCTCGTCGGGCCAGACCATCGTCGCCCGCTTCGCGGTGAAGCCGACCTCGTCGATCCTCACGCCCCGCCATACCGTCGACCGCGAGGGGCGCGACGTCGAACTGATCACCAAGGGCCGCCACGACCCTTGCGTCGGCATCCGCGCCGTGCCGGTGGCCGAGGCGATGATGGCGATCGTGCTCGCCGACCACGCGCTGCGTCATCGCGGCCAGTGCGGCTGAGCGTCGACCTTCGTCATCCCACCCGCGGCAGTCGAAGGAACGCGACCATGACCGACACGCCCCCGCCGATCGACGCCGCCGACGACGTCGACGTTCTCGCCCCCGGCACGCTGATCGTGCTGGTCGATCCGCTCTGCGGCTGGTGCTGGGGCGCGGCGCCGGCGTTGACGCGGCTGGCGGCGGCGGGTGAGCGGCTGGAGGTGGTGGCCTCCGGCCTCTTCATCGGCGGGCGCGACCTCACGCCCGACTTCGCCGCCTATGCCTGGGAGAACGACCGGCGCATCGCCGCCATGACCGGGCAGGTCTTCTCCGAGACCTACCGCGAAAAGGTGCTCGGAGTGAGCGACGGCCGCATCGACAGCGGCCCGGCGACGCTGGCGCTGACCGCGGTGCAGATGCGCACGCCCGAGAAGGGTCTCGACACGCTCCACGCCCTGCAGGCGGCGCGCTGGGTCGACGGCCTCGACATCACCGCCGAGAGCGTCGTCGCCGAGGTGCTGCGCCGCGCCGGCATCGACGAGGACACCGTCGCCCTCTTCCTCGCCGAGGACGAGGCGGTCATCGACGCGCTCAACCAGCGCGCCGGCTTCTCCCGCGACTTGATGAGTCGCCTCGGCGCCCGCGGCGTCCCGACCCTCGTCCGCGTCACCGAGACGGGGGCCGAGCACATCGACGGCCGGGTGTTGTTCGAAGACGTCGAGTCGGTCGTCGCGCGAGTGAAGGCGGGCTGAAGCCGCACCCCGATGGCGACGCGCCGGACGCGGCCCGGACCGTGGCCCGCTCCCGGCCGCCGCCGGCCGCCCCTTGCCGCGCCCCGCTCACCTCCCCATGTCCGCCGAGGCCCGCCGGATGGGCGACCCGCCCACATTGGGGGCGTGACAGCGCGCGCCGGGCGGCCCACCATCGGGCGAGGCGAGGGGACGGAGTCGAGGTATGACGGGCGGCATCGTGGTCAGGAACGATCGGGGCGTGGTGGAGATCGGCGGGCCGGAGGCGGCGCAGTTCCTCCACGGGCTCGTCACCGCGACGGTGAAGTCGCTCGACCCCGGCGCGGCGAGCTTCGGCGCGCTGCTCTCGCCCCAGGGCAAGATCCTCTTCGACTTCTTCCTCCTGAAGACCGACGACGGCTA
>JAOTSD010000142.1 GCA_030247555.1 Siculibacillus sp.
AGCCAGCGGAAGAACTCGGCGTCGTCGATGAGGCCGTACTTCACCACCTCGGCGTAGCCGGCGCGCAGGTGGCGCGGGTCGAGCGTGTCGAGCGTGGCGGTGTCGGCGAGGACCAGCGAGGGCTGGTGGAAGAGGCCGACGAGATTCTTGCCGTGGCGGGTGTTGATGCCGGTCTTGCCGCCGACCGAGCTGTCGACCTGGGCGAGCAGCGTCGTCGGCACCTGGACGAAGCGCATGCCGCGACGGACGATGCCGGAGGCGAAGCCGACGAGATCGCCGATGACGCCACCGCCGAGCGCGATCAGGAGATCGCCGCGTTCCATCCGGGCGGAGAGGACGCCGTCGACGACGCTCTCCAGCGTCTCGAAGGTCTTCGATCCTTCGCCGGGGGTGACGACGATCGAGGAGAAGGCGAGGTCGGCGTCGACGAGCGAGGCGGCGAAGGCGTCGAGATGGCGCTCGGCCACGGTCTCGTCGGTGATCACGCAGAAGCGCGCGCCGGGGAAGCGGCGAGACAGTTCTGCGCCGGCGGTGGCCAGCAGGCCGGGGCCGATGAGGATGTCGTAGGCGCGGCCGGCGAGGTCCACGGGCACCACGGTGGGGGCGGTCATGTAGGGTCTCCGGAGGCGGCGCGCGTCGGGCCGGCGTGGGCGGGCGCGGCGGCGAAATGGCGATCGAGGGCGCCGAGGATCTCCTCGGCCATGACGTCCTTGGAGACGTCGCGGGATTTCACGGTCAGGTCGGCGAGAGCATAGACCGGGTAGCGCTCGCCGACGAGGCGACGCAGCGTGCCCTCCGGATCCGGCGTCTGCAGCAGCGGCCGGTGCGATTTGGCTCGGACGCGCGCCCACAGGACGTCGGGATCGGCGGCGATCCACACAGAGACGGCGCGTGCGGCGATGGCGGCGCGGGTCTCGGCGTTCATGAAGGCGCCGCCGCCGGTCGCCAGCACCTGCGGGCCGTCGCCGAGGAGGCGTGCGATGACTCGACGTTCTCCGTCGCGGAAATAGGTCTCGCCGTGCTCGGCGAAGATCTCGGGAATGGTCTTGGCCGCCGCCTTCTCGATCTCGACGTCGACGTCGGCGAAGGGGACGTCGAGGCGGGAGGCGACACGGCGGCCGATGGTGGTCTTGCCGGCGCCCATCATGCCGACGAAGACGATCGAACGGTCGCCCAGTGCGGAGAGGATCCTCCGGGCTCGGGCGGCGTCGCCGCGCTTCGTCTCGCTGGGCATGGGGTCCGTCACCGCTCTGCGATCCTCGCGGTCGTCGTCGGCCGGCCGTCCGTCGCGCCGCCGCACCTCGCGCGTCCGCCCGCGCGGGTGGACCATTGGCCGATGCGTCCGTCGTCCGTCAAGCTCTCCTTCGCGGAATTCCGCCGAAAAGCGGCGCTTGCGCCGGCGGACGGATCGGGGAAAGGTCGGTGGGGACGCCCGTGGCGGGAGGCGCGATTCGTCGCGGGCGGATGTCGATCTCGTCGCGGCGGCGCCGCCGCACGGAGGTGCCGGAGGTCATGCCGAGTCTGGTCCGTTTCCTGATCGCACTCGTGGTGCTCGCGGTGATCGGCGTCGCGGCGATGTACGCGCTCGCCAATTTCGTCGAGCCGAAGCCGCGGGAGATGACCATCCGCGTTCCCCAGGAACGCCTCGATCCGAAGTGAGCCATGGGCGCGGCGCGGGTCGAGACCTTCCTCGAGATGATGGCGGCCGAACGCGGCGCCGCGACGGCGACGCTCGACGCCTATGGGCGTGACCTCGGGGACTTCGCCGCCTTCCTCGCCGCGCGCGGCAAGCCGATCGACGGAGCGGCCGCCGTCGACGTCGCCGACCACATGGCCGATCTCGCCGGGCGCGGCATGGCCGCCTCGACCCAGGCGCGCCATCTGTCGGCGATCCGTCAGTTCCACCGCTTCCTCTACGCGGAGGGCTTTCGTGGCGACGATCCGACCGGGACGATCGATGCGCCGAAGAAGGGACGGCCGCTGCCGCGCGTCCTGAGCGAGGCCGAAGTCGACGGCCTGATCGAGACGGCGAAGGCGGAGGCCGAGGCGACGCTCGACCCCGACGGGAGGGAACTCTCGGCGGCGGCGCACGGACGCAGGCTCCGCCTCCACTGCCTGCTCGAGACCGTCTACGCCACCGGCCTGCGGGTGTCGGAACTGGTGTCGCTGCCGGCGAGCGCCGTGCGCGGCGAGGCGCCGTTCCTCACGGTGCGCGGCAAGGGCGCGAAGGAGCGGCTGGTACCGCTCTCCGGCCGGGCGCGGTCGGCGATGAGCGCCCATGTCGACCACCTGAAGGCGTCCGGGCGCTGGGCGGTGGGCGAGCGCTGGCTCTTTCCCTCGTGGAGCGAGAGCGGTCACACCACGCGGCAGGCTTTCGGCCGCGACCTCAAGTCGCTGGCGGTGCGGCTCGGTCTGCCGGGCGCGGCGGTCAGCCCGCACGTGCTGCGCCACGCCTTCGCCAGCCACATCCTCGCCCACGGCGCCGATCTGCGGGTCGTGCAGCAACTCCTCGGCCATGCCGATATCACCACGACGCAGATCTACACCCACGTGCTCGACGAGCGGCTGCGTCAACTGGTGGAGACCCACCATCCCCTCGCCGAGGAAGAGCTTCCCCGGCCGGCGGACGGTGGCTGAGCCGGGTGTTCGCTTGACATTCGGGGGCGGGCGTGGCGATTTGCGCGCGACGAAGCCGGCCTGGGTCCGGTGTTCCGACGCACCGGCCGGAGACCTCTCATGATGAGGTCCCGGGGGCGGGCGCGGGACGACGACGGGGGAACACCCGTCCGCCCGTCGGCGAGGGGCGCCGACGCTCGCCGAGGGCATCCTGACACATGCACAGCTATCTCGAATTCGAAAAGCCGGTCGCCGACCTCGAGGGCCAGATCCAGGAGCTGCGGGCTCTGGCGGAGAAGGGCGAAGCGGTCGACGTCAAGGACGAGATCGAGAAGCTCGAGGCGAAGTCGGCGCTGGCGCTGACCGACCTCTACCTGAAGCTCACGCCCTGGCAGAAGACGCAGGTCGCCCGCCATCCCGACAGACCGCATTTCGTCGACTACGTCGCCGCTCTGGTGGAGGACTTCACGCCGCTCGCCGGCGACCGGACCTTCGGCGAGGATGCGGCGATCGTCGGCGGATTCGGCCGCATCGCCGGGCAGCCGGTGGCGGTGATCGGGCACGAGAAAGGCTCCGACACCGCCTCGCGCCTCACCCACAATTTCGGCATGGCCAAGCCCGAGGGCTATCGCAAGGCCGTCCGCATCATGGAGTTGGCGGAGCGCTTCGGCCTGCCGGTCGTCAGCCTCGTCGACACCGCCGGCGCCTATCCGGGCATCGGGGCGGAAGAGCGCGGCCAGGCCGAGGCGATCGCCCGTTCGACCGACGCCTGCCTCGGGCTCGGCGTGCCCAACGTCGCGGTGATCATCGGCGAGGGCGGCTCCGGCGGCGCCATCGCCATCGCCGCCGCCAACCGGGTCTACATGCTCGAGCACGCGATCTATTCGGTGATCTCGCCGGAGGGCGCCGCCTCGATCCTGTGGCGCGACAGCGCGAGGGCGCAGGACGCGGCGACGGGCATGAAGATCACCGCGCAGGACCTGCTGAAGTTCAAGGTGATCGACGGCATCGTGCCGGAACCGGTCGGCGGCGCCCATCGCGCTCCGGAGAAGGTGATGGCGGCCACGGGCGAAGTGATCGTGCGGGCGCTCGGCGAACTGGCGCCGCTCTCGGCGGACGAGTTGCGCAACGCCCGCTTCGACAAATTCCTGGCGATCGGCCGCAACCTCTGAGTTCCCACCCCGGGCACGATGCCCTTCCCTCCGGACGTTTTCGCCCGGGGGATGACGCACGGCACTACGTAGAGGACGCGGTTTTGCCGCATTGGTCGATTTGAGGTAGATTGTCGGGGAAAGTTCTCGTCGCGCGCCGAGCCGATGGTTCGCCCTTCGGTAACCATCGGTGAAGGAGCGTGGAGTAGCGTCGAAAGAGAACGACCACCGGCGGCACGATCATCGCCGGGGTGGCGAATTGGAATGCTCGCTCCATCGACCGGTGGGACCGGGGAGGTGGAGAGAGGTGGTCATGATCGCGCTTTTCGCTCGGGTGAGTACATGGCGTTGAAGACGATGCTGAGGGTCGCGACGATCGCCGGATTCGGCCTTCTCGTGGCGTCCTGTCAGGACGATATGCGGTCGACGCTCGGACCGGGCAAGGCGACCCGGCAGCTGAAGCCGGAAGTGCTCGCGCTCATGGAGAGCAAGGGCATGCGCAAGGACGATCCGATCCTGGTGCGCGCC